>JALVVO010000237.1 GCA_027023345.1 Thermaceae bacterium | reverse complement strand
GTGGGGATCACCCGCACCGGGCGCTCGATCCGGTAGCGCTCGACGAGTTCCTTGACCGGGTGGGTGGGGGTGATGACCAGCTCCACCCGGTTGTAAAAGGCCCGGGCCAGCCTGGGGATGATGTGGGTGTGGCGGTCGAGGAAGGCGAGCCCGGGGACGTAGTGGGCGTACTTCTCGTAGTGGGTGTGGAAGGTGGAGACGTGGGGCACCCGCCACCGCTGGGCGAGCGAGAGGGCCCAGAGGCCCAGGGTGAAGGGGACGTGGGAGTGGACGACCTCGAACCGCGTGGGCAGGCTCCTGGCGCTGGGCAGGCCCAGCCGGTAGTCCTCGAAGAAGGGGTAGGGAACGCTCCGTACCCGGACGACCCCCTCCTCGGACTCGGTGCCCGGCCACTTGGGGGCGACGATCCAGGCCTCGTGGCCCATCTTCCTGAGCTCGCGCCAGAGCAGGTAAACGCTGGTCGAGACCCCGTTCTTGCTGGGGAAGTAGACGTCGGTGAAGAGCCCGATGCGGAAAAGACGCATCCGAGTAAAATGCTATCACGAACGAGCCAACCGGATAAGAACGCGAAATAGTTCTAGTGAGGTGCGGTCAATGTCGTGCTCCGTCATTACTTTCCGCCGCGCTGCGAGTCCCATGGAACGGGCCTGTTCTGGCCTTGAGGTGAGCTGCCTGAGCCCAGCCGCGAGGCTGCTCGGCCGGGGAGGAAGCGTGAAACCCTCGTGGCCGTGTTCGATAAGCTCTTGCTGGGCGGGTATGTTGCTGGTGACTGTAGGGAGTCCGCTAGCCATCGCCTCCAGCGTTGTGAGCGACTGATTCTCGGCCAAGGAGGGCAGGAAGAGACCGTCGGAAGCTCGGTATAGAGCCGGTATGTCTTCGACGAAGTTCAGGACGCGAACGTTCTGGATCCGCAGGGACCGGGCTAGGTGCGCTAGAACGTGTCGCATCGGTCCGTCTCCTACGAAGACGAAGTCCGCGCTTGGTACCAGGCGGGCAGCGAGCAGCGCCACCGGGTGGTTTTTTTCCATGGAGTATCGCGCTGGCATGATCCAGGTGAATTTTTGAAAGCCGAATTTCCTGCGAAGTTTTTCGCGCTCTTCACCTTCCGGCGGGCGGAACTTGTGAGTGTCTACCCCATTGGGTATACCGATGGCGGTTAGTCCGTGGGCGGTTTCCAGATAACGGGCGCCCCAGCGAGAGCAGGTTAGAACGCCATCCGCTAGCCGCATGGCTCGGGCTTTCGTGATATGAAAAATTTGCTCGTATAGTTTTTTGATACCAAGTGGGTAATGGTAGACGAGTTGGTCATGCGTGAAGACCCAACGAGGTCGAGGCCACGTAAGTAGCATACGATAACTGGCAGGAAACCAGGCTTGCATAATACGAAGGTCCACGGAGCGCGCTAAACTTTGTAGTTCATTTGGGTTTTTGTAGCGGATGATTTGTACGACGTCTTTAAACCTCGGGATGAGGGGATCTAGCGAGGGTGTGCTTGGCAGCGCGAGCGTCACCCTTGCCCCGTATCCAGCGAGTCTGGGTAGGACTTCTGCCAACCAAATTTCGCTGCCCGCGATCCTAGGAGCGTCGGTTGTGAAAAGAAGACTGGGCTTCAAGCGTCCCCCAAAGCAAGCAAAGTTTAACACTCCGTTTTCCCCGGAGAGAGCTTAGATAAGAGCCCCCTTGACGCCCGGGGCAGCCTCAGGAGGCCTTGGGAGTTTTCGTGTGGGTTTTCATTCAGCCGATCACACTGGCTTCCGCGAGCCTGCCATGTCAATGCCATCCTTAGCAGTTGGATACTGTACAGCCAAGGACTGGGACGGGAGGTTTTCGGTCAACCAAACGGGTTCCGAACGTCTATGAGCACTAAAGGTTGCACTCTTCCACTGGGTTGCAAGATAGATTCGACGTCATTGCTCGACGGCATCGCATGTTCTGCTCTTGTTTTGGGATTAACGGGCAGGGTAGGACCAGAGCGGCCCCCGGTCTCGTGATTTGAGATGCTGTTGTCTCAAGATGCCCGAGGAGAAGACCAACGTTAACGGCGGCCCCGGTCTCGTGATTTGAGATGCTGTTGTTGCATCGATCTATGTTCGTTGGGTATTGACTCAAGTTTTTAAGGCGGCCCGGATCTCGCAGGCGATCCGGGGCAGGGCGCCGGGCGGCCAGAATCGTTCGCGCCCGGCGGTCTGGGCCGCCCGGCGGGCGGGGCCGTCCTCGGCCAGCCGGCGGACCGCCCGGGCGAGCGACTCGGGGTCGGCCTCGACCAGGGTGAGCCCGTCACCGAGCAATCTCTTTTGCCTTTGGGCAAAGGCTCGAGTGTATTGGGGACCGGGGGTGGGGAAGGCGACCACCGGCACCCCCAGGCCCACCGCCTGCTCGTTGGCGGTGCCGGCGGTGCCCAGGGCTATCCGGGCGGCGTGGAGGATGGCGGAGAACCGCCCGCGGATTAGGTGGACCCCGGTGCCTCCGAGTGCCACCGCGTGGGCCTCGCTCTGTACCTGGAGCCGGTAGCCCTCGGGGAGGCGGGCCTCCTCGAAGGGCGGCACCCAAGCCACGAGCGGCAGGAACTCGGGGAGACGTTCGGCCGCCCGGACCATGAGGGGCAGGCTTACGCGGACGTCGGCGCGCGTCCCTGGCAGGAGGGCGAGGACCGGCCGATCGAGGCGGACCGGAAGCGGCCCCTCGGGGGGGCCAAGCATATCCATCATTGGGCTTCCTACGAACCGCGCCTTGGTCATGCCCAGCGCCCGGGCCCGCCGCTCGCTGGCGGGGTCGCGGACGTAGACCGCCCGCAGGAAGCGGTGCAGCCAGCGCTCGTAGAAGAAGTAGTCCTCGGCGAGGAACTGGCCGGGGTTCGCGAGCCGTTCGAGGAGCGACCGCCCAGCGATGTAGTGAAAGGAAATCAAAGGTTGGAGGTGGAAAAGGGGGCGGCGCCCGAAGCCGGAGGCCCGCCAGGCCACCGCAAGCGCGTAGGCGTCCCCCACCGCGGCCACGGCGCGGATCCGGGGGTCGCGGGCGAGACGCTGGGCGGTGGCCCACTGCCGCACGAGGCTCTGGAGGAAGCCGCTTCGCAGGTCGGCGACGAGGTTTTGCAGGCTGTTGGCGGGAAAGCCTCCCGAGGGGGGCTCCCAGCGCGGGCCCACCCGCTCCACCCGGGGATGGCGCGCGTAGGCCCGGCCGGCGCCGACCAGGGGAAAGGCCAGGGCGGGCTCGTCGGGCAGGTGGTCGAGCAGCCTGGCCCCGATCGCGTCCTCGGCGTGGCCTCCGGAAACGACGAGCAGCACGCCCTTCATTCTATCCACCGGGCTTGCTACGATGGATCGCCGGTGCCCAGGACACTCGGCCTACCCCACCTCCCCCAGGTCGCCCGGGCCTGGTTTTTTGCCAAGGCCCCAGCGCCGGCGGTGCTGCTTGTTCCCCAGGAGCGGCTCGCCCTTTACCGGGGGCTTGAGGCCTTTGGCGTGCGCGCCTACCTCCGCCCCTCGGCCTACGCCAGGGACGAGGCGGCCCACTTCGTGATAGGCTTTGAGGACGCCCTCCTCGAGGTCCCCGCCGACCCCCTTGCCGAGGGGCTCGTTTTCGAGGTGGGGAAGAGCTACCCGAGAAGCCGGCTCCTCGATCAACTGGAGCGCCTTGGCTACGCGCGGGACGAGGAGGTCTGGGTCCGGGGGGACGTGCTCGAGGTGGCCGGGGCCCGGCTTGAGTTTTTTGGCCCGGAGCTCGAGCGGATCGAGGTCGGGGGGGAGGAGGTTTCGCGCTTTCACCTGAGGCCCACCGCGAAGGCAAGGCCCGTGGAGCGAGTTCCCCTGCTCGCCCTCTTTCCGGGTCCCGTCTTTCTCGACCAGCCCTCCCGCGCGCCCGAGGCGCTTTTGCCCTTGCTCGAGGGGCGGGAGCGGGTCTTCTTCGCCCCGCAACCGGGGGCGGAGCTTTTGCGCCCGGCGATCGAGCCCCTCGCCCCCTACCGCGCCGAGGCCCGCAGGATGCGGGCCGACGTCGAGCGCTGGCTTGCCGAAGGGTTCCGGGTGGTCTTTTTCTACAAGCACGAGAAGGGCCGGGACTACCTGCTAAGAACCCACTTCAAGGGCCTCCCCACCCGGGTGGCAGGGGAGGTGCGGCCCTTTGCCGGCGTGCTCCTCGTCCCCGGGGCCTTCGAGGGCGGGTTCGTGGACCAAGAGGAAAAGGTCGTCTACCTCACCGAGGCGCTCCTCTACGGGTTTTCGGGGGCGAGCGCGGTGCGGCGGACCTTCCTCCGGGGCGAGGGGGTGAGCGATCCCGAGCTCCTCTCGGTCGGGGACTACCTGATCCACCCCGAGCACGGCATCGGCCGCTACGAGGGCCTCGTCACCCGGGAGGTGCTAGGGGTTCGCCGCGACTACCTGGTGCTCAAGTACCGCGACCAGGGGAGGCTCTACGTCCCGGTCGAGGACCTGCCGCTGCTTCGCCGGCACCCGGCGACCTCAGACGAGCCGCCGGAGCTTTCGAGCCTCGCCAAGAAGGACTGGAAGCGGGTCAAGGAGCGGGCGCGGCGCTCCGCCGAAGAGCTCGCCCAGAGGCTCCTCGTCCTCTACGCCAAGCGAGCGAAGGAAAAGGGCACCGCCTTCCCCCCGCTACCCGACTGGGACCCGCTCATCGAGCAAAGCTTCCCCTACGCGCTCACCGAGGATCAAAAGCGGGCGCTCGATGACGTCTTCCGCGACCTCGAGGCCGAGCGGCCTATGGACCGGCTGATCTCGGGCGACGTGGGGTTTGGCAAAACCGAGGTCGCCCTGCGCGCCGCCCACCGGGTGGTGGGCCACGGCCATCAGGTCGCCTTCCTCGTTCCCACCACCCTGCTCGCCGAGCAGCACTACCGCACCTTCAAGGAGCGGTTCCGAAACTTGCCGGTGGAGGTCGCGATGCTCTCGCGATTCACCCCCGAGAAGGAGGCTCGGCGGATTTTAAAGGACCTCGCCGAAGGCCGGGTGGACATCGTGGTCGGTACCCACCGGCTGCTCGAGGAGGGCGTGCGGTTTAAAAAGCTCGGGCTTTTGATCGTGGACGAAGAGCACCGCTTTGGCGTCGCCCAAAAGGAGCGACTGAAGGAGCTCAAAGCCGGGGTGGACGTCCTCATGCTCTCGGCTACCCCGATCCCCCGCACCCTGTACCAGGCGCTGGTGGGGCTTAAGGACATCAGCTCGATCCAGGCCCCGCCCCCGGGTAGGAAGCCGATCCGCACGGTGATCGCCCCCTTCGACCCCTTGGTGGTGCGGGAGGCGATCCTTTTCGAGCTTGAGCGCGGGGGCAAGGTGTTCTTCGTCCACGACCGGGTAGCCTCGATCGAGCAGCGGGCCCGGTGGCTGGAGGCGCTCGTGCCCGAGGCCCGGATCGGCGTCGTCCACGGCCAGATGCCTGCGGCGGCGATCGAGGAGGTGATGCTCGAGTTCGAGGCTGGGGCTTTCGACGTCCTCCTCGCCACCACGATCATCGAGTCGGGGTTGGACGTGCCCCTCGCCGACACCATCCTGATCGAGCGGGCGGACAAGCTCGGCCTCGCCCAGCTCTACCAGCTGAGGGGCCGGGTGGGCCGGCGGGAGCGGGAGGCCTGGGCCTACCTCTTCCACCCCGAGCGCCTCACCGAGTCGGCGGAGAAGCGGCTTGCCGCCATCGCCGACCTCTCCGATCTCGGGAGCGGCCACCTGCTCGCCGAGCGGGACATGGAGATCCGCGGGGTGGGGAACCTCCTAGGGCCCGAGCAGCACGGCCACGTGCGGGCGGTCTCCCTCGAGGTCTACGCCGAGATGGTCGCCGAGGCGGTGCGAAGGCTCAAGGGCGAGGAGGCCCCCGAGCGCCCCCACGTCACCCTGGACCTCCGGGTCTCGGCCAACCTGCCCGAGGCCTACGTGCCGGACGTCGGCGAGCGGAGCCGGATCTACGCGCGGCTCGCCCGCGCCCAGAGGCTCGCCGAGGTGGCTCGGGTCGAGCGGGAGCTCAAAGCGCGGTACGGGCCGCCGCCGGAGGAGGCGAGGAACTTCCTGCTCCTCACCCGGATCCGCCTCCTCGCCGAGCGGCGGGGCGTGCGCTCGATCACCGAGGACCGGATGCGGATCCAGCTCGTGGTCCCCGCCTACCCCCCGAAGTACGACGAGAAACGCCTCGCCGAGCTTCCCTTCGCGGTGCAGGTGACCCGCTACCCGCCCGGCTTCGCGGTCGAGCGGCCCGAGCTCAGGGGCGCGCCGGTGCTCGAGGCCGTCCTCCGGTTGCTCGAGGCCCTCTAGACTGGGCTTGGTGAAGGTCATCGTCGGTCACGAGAACCTGGACCTCGACGCGCTCGGGGCCATGGCCCTCGCGCGCTACCTCCACCCGGGGGCGGTCCTCGTCCAGGTGGGCGGGCTCGAGGGCCGGATGCAGGAGGCGGTGAACCTCTACGCCGACCACCTGGGCCTCCTTCCCGCCGAGAAGGTGCCCCTTCCCAAGGTGCGCGAGGTGGTGGTGGTGGACACCCAGCGGCGGGACCGGATCGGGCCGTTCGCCGAGCTCGTGGGGAAGGTGCCTTTCGTCGTCTACGACCACCACCCGCCGGACGAGGACGCGATCCCCGCCGCCGCCGGCGCGGTGCGGCAGGTGGGGGCGGCGACCACGGTGGTGGCAGAGCTCCTTGCCGAGCGGGGGCACGTCCCCGGGGTTCCCGAGGCCGAGCTCGGCTACGCCGGGATCCTCGAGGACACCGGCCGCTTCACCTACGCCGGCACCACCCCGAGCGACCTCAAAGCCGCCGCCTGGCTCCTGGAGCACGGCGCCGACCCCGTCCGGGTGAGGCCCCTCGTCGAGGGGCGGCTCGCGCCCGAAGCCAAGGAGGTGCTGGAGGAGCTCCTCGCCACCGCCCAGGCGGTGCGGGCCGGCCCCTACCGGGCGGTGATCGCCGAGGCCAAAAAGGAGGGGTACGTGCCCGCCCTTGCTCCGCTCGCCCACACCGTCGCCGACCTCTTCGACGCCGACGCGGTTTTCCTGCTCTTCCGCCTGGGGGACCAGCGGCTCGTCATCGCCCGCAGCCGGCGGGGGATCGACGTCGAGCGGGTGCTGAAGGCGGTGCTCGGTCGGGGCGGCGGCCACCCCCGGGCGGCGTTCGCCCGGGTGGAGCTTCCGCTCCCCGAGGTACGGGAGCGGCTCGCCCGCTCGCTCGTGGCCTTCGCCGGCGGGGAGCCCACCCTCGCCGAGCGCATGACCCCGGCCCCCGAGGCC
>JALVVO010000236.1 GCA_027023345.1 Thermaceae bacterium | reverse complement strand
CTCACCGTCTGGCCCGCCGGCGTCCCCGAGGAGGACTGGCGGGACGCTGAGGGCTTCCTCGACGGCTTACTCTCAGCCGAGCTCCACGGGCCCTTCGAGGGGCGGCTCTTCGTCGGCCTCCGCCCCCGGGGGCGGGACAAGGGCACCGGGCTCCTCGAGCTCGCCGAGCTCCAGGGCCTTCCCCCGGAGCGCACGGTCATGGTCGGCGACGGCTTGAACGACGTCCCTGCCTTGATTGCGGCCGGGCTTGGGATAGCGGTTGCCAACGGAGTAGAGCTGGCGAAACAAGCAGCCGAAGTGGTGGTCGGTGAACCTGGGAAGGGCGGGCTCTTCGAGGCGGTGGAGGCGATCCGGGTCCGGTTTGGGTAAAGTTTCCTTGACATCTAGTCAAGCATCCTTTACACTCCCCACGTAAAGGAGGCTTGACATGCTCCCCTGGTGGGACGTAGACGCCGAACTCAAAGCGCGGCACGCGATCGCAAGAAGCGTTTGGATCGCCTGCCAAGACGAGGAGTCCGCGATGAAGAACCGGGTTCGGGAACTCAGGCTAAAGCGCGGCTGGAGCCAGGCCGAGCTCGCCGAGCGGCTCGGCGTCAGCCGCCAGACCGTGATCGCCATCGAGAAGGACCGCTACGATCCGAGCCTTCCACTTGCCTTTAGAATCGCCAAGGTCTTCGGAGAGCCGATCGAGGCGATCTTCACCCCCGAGGAGGACGAAGATGCGGCGCGAGCCTAGGAGCCTCGACCTCACCGCGCTCGTCCTCCTCGCCGCGCTCGCGGTCGCCTACCTCAAGGGCCTGGAAGCCGCCGTTTGGATGCTCGTTTGGGTCTGGGCCGGGCTGATGGCGCTTTTGGCCCTCGTCGTGGGGGTGTTCGCCACCTTCCGAAGCGAGCGGGCCGAGATCCGCTTCGGGGCAAGCGGGGCATGGGGGCGGTTTTTCCTTGCGCTTTGGGCGCTTCTCACCGCCTTCGCCTTCGCCAGCCTGACCCTCAAGGGGCACCCGCTTTTTTGGCTCCCCGCCCTCAGCCTCGCGGTGGTGGCGCTGCCGGATACCGGCCGACTCATGCTCGACGAGTTCGTGCAATCCCTGCTCGCCCGGGCCGCCGCGCTCGCCGGTGGGGCGGCGCTCGCCCTAGCGCCCCTCCTCGCCCTTACCGGCGCCCCCAGTCTCGACGTTGCCCTGGCCGCGCTTGCGGTCTACGCGATGGGGCTCGAGTTCTACGTCTGGCGGAAGCTTTCGAACTAAAGTAAGCGCTATGGGGCGGCAAGGGAAAACGTGTGCGGAGGTCGAGGCCAGGCTCGAGGTCTTGGCCGCGCTAGGAATGATTGAGCGCGCCAAAGGACCGCTGCCGCCCAGGCGACCGGTAGCCAAAGCAAAGAAGAGGCGCGTCGCTGAGATCGTGATTCGAAACCGCAGGTGAAACGCCGCTCCCACGATCGGTAGTACCGTAGAATGGAGCCCTAGAAATGCGCCGCGCTTCTCTTGCCCTAATCTTCCTAACCCTCCTCCTAGTCGCCTGCAACCGGCAAACCGGCACCACTCCCC
>JALVVO010000235.1 GCA_027023345.1 Thermaceae bacterium | reverse complement strand
GCCGGGCTCGCCCGGCCGGTAGGGGCGGGTCTCGCCGCTCGCTTCAACGCCGGGGGTGAGCTCCGTGGAGGGGTGGCGGCCGAGCCCGGCGCGGCCGGGAAGGGTGCGGGCGCCGAGCAGTCGGTCGAGGTAGCGCGCCCCGAGCAGGCGCTCCCCCTTGGGCCCGAGCAAGAGCCCCCGCTCCCCGGGGCCGGCGGTCCCCTCGCGGGCGAGGAAGCCTTCCTCGAACAGGCGTTCGAGGAGCGCTTCGGCGAGTTCCGGCCGGTGGCCACGTTCGGCGAGGGCGCGTGCCAAGAGCTCCCGGACCCGTTCCTCGGGAAGCGGGCCGGGCGAGGGGCGAAACCGGCGCTCGCGGTCGGCGTAGCCCGCGTCGAGCAGGTCCTCGGCGATCCAGAGGAAGGCCTCGGCCGCGGCCGGTCCTCCCGCGCGCTTTCGGTAGCGGACCCCGGTCATGGCCTGCGGTAGCGGCCTTCCTCGCGCTCCAAGAAGCCCTCGCCCACCAGGGCCTCGAGCCGGGCCTCGGCGAGGGCCAGGGCGAGGGCGAGGTCGGCCTGTCCCTCGGGGACCAGGCCGGGGATCTCAAAAAGCGCCCTTTGGACCGCGTCGAGCGGACCCTCGGGCAGGGCGAGCTCGCCGCCCGCCTCGAACCAGGCCCGGGCCTCGCCGAGCCCCTCGGTGCCGAACTCGGCGAGGAAGGCCTTGGCGAGGAGGTCTTTGGCGATCGCCTCCTCGCCCAGGGCCTCGCCCTCGTAGCTGGGCTCGAGCTTCCCGGTGACGGCGAAGAGCCCCTTGTAGAGGTCGTAAGGCCGGACCACCGCGGGGTCGCCGTAGCGGAGGTGGCGCCTCAAGGCCCCCGCCGCCGCGGCCTCGGCGAAGGCGATGGAAAGCCGCTGGCTCACCCCCGAGGCGGGGTCCACCCGGGGGTCTTTTCGAGCGAGGAAGGCGAGCCGCTCCACCACCCGGAAGAGGGGCTCGGGGAAGGTCACCGCCTCGGGGATCCGGGCTTCCTGCCGGGTGATCCTTAGCCCCTCCTCGATCGTCCTCGGGTAGTGGGTGCGGATCTCGGCCTCGATGCGGTCCTTTAAGGGGGTCACGATCCGGCCCCGGGCGGTATAGTCCTCGGGGTTTGCGGTGAAGACGATCCAGACGTCGAGGGGGAGCCTCAAGGGAAAGCCCCGGATCTGGACGTCCCCTTCCTCGAGCACGTTAAAAAGCGCGACCTGAACCTTGGGGGCAAGGTCGGGGAGCTCCTGCAGGGCGAAGATGCCCCGGTTCGCCCGGGGGAGGAGGCCGTAGTGCATGGCCTCGTGGTCGGCGAGCTCCCGCCCCCGCCGGGCCGCCTTGATGGGGTCGAGGTCGCCGACGAGATCGGCGACGGTGACGTCCGGGGTGGCGAGCTTCTCCACGTAGCGCTCCTCCCGCCCGAGCCAGACCACCGGGGCCTCGTCGCCGAACTCCTGAACGAGGCGCCGGCCTTCGGGGGAGACCGGGGCGAGGGGGTTATCCCGCATCGGCGTCGGCAGGGCGGGGCCTGCCTCGTCGAGTAGGGTG
>JALVVO010000234.1 GCA_027023345.1 Thermaceae bacterium | reverse complement strand
GTTCGGGCCTGGACCCTCGACCTCGAGCACCCCAAGATCCGCACCCTGGTGGAAAACCGCCGGGCACGGGCCGAGGAACTCCTCGCCGCTTGGCAGGAGGCCGACGCCCGCCCCCGACCGGGCTGGCACTGCCGGGACTGCCCCTACGCCGACCTTTGCCGGAGGGCCTGATGGAGGTCTACCTCGCGTCCGCCGGAACCGGGAAGACCCACGCGCTGGTGGAGCGCTACCTGGAGGCGCTCGTCGAGCACCCGCCCTACCGCCTGGCGGCGGTGACCTTCACCCGGGCGGCGGCCGCCGAGCTCGCCGAGCGCATCCGCGACCGCCTCCTCGAGCTCCCGGGCGACCATCCCCTGGCCCCCCGGGCCCGCGCCTACGCCGGGATGGTGCTGGCGGCGCCGATCGGAACGATCCACGCCTTCTTCGCCGAGCTCCTCAGGCTGGCCGCGCCCTGGCAGGGGCTCGACCCCGAGTTCCTGCGCATCGAGGCCGACGAGGCCGCGCTCCTCTTCGACGAGGAGGCCCGCAGCTACCTCTTCGAGGCGCGCGGAGAGCCCGATCCCGAGGCGCTGCTCGACCTGGTGACGCTCTACGCCCGGCGCTCGCTGGCCGGGGAGCTCTCCCCGGCGGGCCCGGTGAGCCGGGAGCGGCACCGGCTCTTCGAGGCCGTCTGGCAGCGCTACTGGGCCCGGCTCGGGGGCGAGGCGCTGGGGCCCACCGAGATCGAGCTCGCCGCCGACCGCCTGATGAGCCAGGCGGAGCACGACCCGGCGCTGGCCCGGCGCATCCAAAGCCGCCTCGCCCGGGTCTTCGTCGACGAGTACCAGGACACGAGCCCCCTCCAGGGCCGGGTCTTCGAGCGGCTTGCGCGGCTGGGGGTAGGGCTGGTGGTGGTGGGCGACCCCAAGCAGGCGATCTACGCCTTCCGGAACGCCGACGTCGAGGTCTTCCGCCGGGCCCGACGGCGGGCGGAGCGGGTTCACGAGCTGGACACCAGCTACCGCCACGCCCGCGCCCTGGTCGCGTTCTTGAACCGCCTGACCGGGGAGCTGGCCTCGCGCTTGCTCGGCTTCGGGCCGGAGGAGGCCCCCGTCGTCCGGGCACGGGACGGGGCGCCGGCGGGCCGTGTGGAGGCGCTTCGGGTCACCGGCCGCCTGCCGCTCGAGGCGTTGCGCCGGGCCGAGGCCCGGGCGGTCGCCGCCTGGGTCCGCGAGCAGC
This sequence comes from Thermaceae bacterium, assembly GCA_027023345.1. GTDB lineage: Bacteria > Deinococcota > Deinococci > Deinococcales > Marinithermaceae > WFXV01. Next base: position 6,064 of record JALVVO010000234.1, on the reverse strand, counting down.
ACGAGGCCGGTCGGGCCTGGTCGGAGATCGCCGTGCTGGTGCGGAGCCGGACGAGCTTCGAGGCGCTCCGTCCGGCGCTTGCCGCCGCCGGCGTGCCCCACGTCTTCGTGGGGGCGCGCGGGTTCTTCCGGCTCCGGGAGGTCCGCGACCTGGTGCAGGCGGCCCGGGCGGCCCTCGACCCCGGCGACCGGATGGCGCTCGGGGCCTTTCTCCGGGGGCCGTTCGCGGGTCTTGCGCTCGGCGAGGTGGCGGCGGTGCTCAAGGCCGAGGACCCCCTTCGGGCGCTCTCCTCCTGGCCCGAGGTGAAGGGGCGGCTCCTCTACTTCGCCGAGCGGGCTCGGGCGCTCGAGCCCGTCCGCTTCTTCGAGGAACTGGCGCGGGCGCGGGTGATCGGGGGGGTGAGCTTCCTCGAGCTCCTGGGCCCCCGCGAGCGGGCCAACGTGGACCGGCTTTTGCTCCTGCTCTCGTCCAAGCGGGTCGCCCGCCTGGAGCTGCTCTTGCGGGAGCTCGAGGAGCTCCGCGCCCTGGACGCCGAGGCCGAGGTCGCCGAGGGGGGCTTCGACGCCGTCCGCGTCTACACCTTCCACGGCGCCAAGGGGCTCGAGTGGCCGGCGGTGGCGGTCTTCGACCTGGCCCGGGGGGAGCGCCGGGGCCACGAGCGGGTCTACGTCGCCCCCGGCGAGGGGCGGTTCGCCTTCGCGGGCGACCCCGCCTACCGCGAGTTCGAGGCCGCCTGGCGGGCGCGGGAGGAGGACGAAGCCTACCGCCTCCTCTACGTCGCCCTCTCCCGGCCGCGGGAGGCCCTCCTCTTCACCTACAGCGTCCCCGTCCGCGAGACCCGCGCGGGGCTCCGGCCCGACCCGCGGGGGCTCGCCCGGGTGCTGGAGGAGCTCGGCGCGCTGGACTGGCCCGAGGTCGAGGCCGAGGAGCTCCGGCTGGACGCCGCCCCCGGGGCCTTCGAGGGCGGGGAGGACCCCGACCCGACCGAGCCCGATCCCCGGCTCTCGCGCCGGATCGAGCCCGGTCCCTGGCCCCGGGTGACCAGCCCGAGCGCCCTCAAGGCGGAGCGGCTCGAGCCCCTTGGCGACGACGCCGAGGAGGTCTACGCCGAACCCGACCCCATGGGTCGGGCCCTGGGGCGGGTGGTGGGCACGCTGGTGCACGCCGCCATCGCCGCCGGTTGGGGCCCCGAGCGCCTCGACTGGCTCCTCCGCCAGGAGGCGGCCCAGGGCCTGACCGACCGCGAGCGGGAGCAGGCGCGGGCGGCGATCGCCGAGCTGCTTTCCGCCTACCAAGACCTCCTCGACGGTCCCCTGCCCCGCGCGCGCGAGCGGGACCTGGCCGAGCTCCCCTTCGTGCTCCCGATGACGGGGACGGTGATCCAGGGGGTGATCGACCGGCTCTATCGGGCCGGGGGCGAGTGGTTCCTCGAGGACTACAAGACCGACCGGGTCACGGGGAACCTCCGGGCCTACGCCCGGCGCATGGGGTACGACTTCCAGCTCGCCGTCTACCGCCGCGCGGTGGAGACGTCATGGGGAATCCGTCCCCGGGTCCGGCTCGTCTTCCTGGCCCCCAAGGAGCTCGTCGAGTTCGGCGAGGAGGAGCTCGAGCTCGCGATCGAGCGCTTCGAGCTCGCCTAGGGCCCGCTCGATCTCCTGGCTACCCTCGACCTCCTTGCCCACCCAGACGAGCAGCCGGCCGAGCAGGTAGCGGAGGCGGGGGTCCTCCTCCTCCGCGAGCCGCGCGCGCAGGAGCCGGACGGCGGCGAGCTCGTCCCCTTGGCGGATCCGCGCCCTCAGTTCGTCGAGGACTCCTCCCAGGGCTCGACCACCACCTCGAGCTCGACCTCGGCGTTTAGGTTGGCGGTCACCGAGCAGAACTTCCGGTGGGAGAGCTCGGCGGCGTGGCGGAGGGCCTTCTCGGTGACGCCGGGCCCGCTCCCGATGTGCCGGACCACGATTTTGGTGTAGCGCTTCGGATGGGTCTCGGCCCGCTCGCCCTCGACCTCGACCCGGTAGCGGGCGAGCGGGGTGCGCTTTTTCTGCATGATGCTGACCACGTCGTAGGCGGTGCAGGACCCCAGGCTCGCGAGCAAGAGCTCCATAGGGCGAAGCCCCACCGGCGGGCTCTCGCCGTCCACCACCACCCGCACCTGTTGCTCGTTCTCGGCGGCGAAGCGAAAGCCGCAAAGGTGTTCGACGACGATCTTCTTCCGACTCATACGAGCCCCTATTAAAGCAGAGCGCGAACGTAGCCGCCGTCGGCGATCAGGGTCTGCCCGGTGATGTACCCCGCCGGCTCGCTCAGGAGGAAGACCGCCGCCGCCGCGATCTCCTCCGGGCGGCCCAGCCTTCGCATGGGGATCTGGGCCTCGAGCCGCCCCTTGACCTCCTCGACGGGCACCCCCTCGCGCTCGGCCTGGTGGGCGAGGAGCGCCTCCACCCGCTCGGTCTGGGTGTAGCCGGGGCCCACCGCGTTCACCGTCACCCCGTGGGGGGCGACCTCGCGGGAGAGCGTCTTGAGGTAGCCGGTGAGCCCGGCCCGGACGCCGTTAGAGAGCGCCAGGTTCTCCACCGGCTCCTTGACCGAGATCGAGGTGATGAAGACGATCCGGCCGAAGCGCCGCGCCTTCATCCCCGGGAGCAGGCCGCGCACGAGCCGCACCATGGGCAAAAAGAGCTCGCCGAAGGCGCGCACCCAGGCCTCCGGGGGGAGGTCCTCGGCGCTCCCCGGGGGAGGTCCGCCGGTGTTGCCGAGGAAGAGCTCGGCGTCGCCAAAGCGCCGAAGGGCCTCGAGGACCCGCTCCGCCGCGTCCTCGCGGGCGAGATCCACCGCCAGGAAGTCGGCCTCGGTTCCCTGCTCGCGAAGCCGGCGGGCGAGCTCAAGAAGCCGCTCCCGGCTCCGGGCCACCAAGAAGACCCGGGCTCCCTCGGCAGCCAGGGCCTCCGCCACCGCCCGGCCGATCCCCTTCGAAGCGCCCGTTACCAGCGCCGTCCTTCCACGAATCCCTAGCTCCATGCCCGGATTATAGTGGCGGTATGGAGATCAAGGACCTCGCCGCGCTGGTGCGGTTTTCCGAGGAGCGGATGCAGAAGATCGAGGTCTTCCCCTCGAAGCGGATGCGCTACGACCTCTACGCCCTCCTGCCCGGACAGGCTCAGCGGGTCCACACCCACTCCGACGCCGACAAGGTCTACTACGCCCTCGAGGGCGAGGTCATGCTCCGCGTGGGCGAGGAGGAGGCCCTGCTCCCCGAGGGGTCGGCGGGCTTCGCCCCCGCCGGGGTCCCCCACGGGGTCCGGAACGTCTCCTCGAGCCCGGCGGTCCTGCTCGTGGTCATGGCTCCCCGGAAAGGGGCTTCTTGAACCACTTGAGCGCCGGCCCGCCGCTTTTGTCGAAGCGGTAGCCGAGGGTGGTGAAGAAGCGCTCGGCCCCCGGGTTCTCGCCGTAGACGAGGGCGTAGAGGATGCGGTACCGGCCGGCGAGGTCCTGCTCGAGCACGCGCACCGCCTGCTGCCCGATCCCCAGTCCGCGGTAGGCCTCGACGACCAGCACCAGCGAGAGGGTGGCGGCCCCGTCCTCGGGGTGGTCGAGCCGGTAGTCGACCAGGCCCACCGGCTCCCCGGCGAGGAAGATCAGCTCGACGCGCCGCTTGGGGTCGGCCTCCGCGGAGAGGAGCTCCCGCTCCACGTCGGCCTCGGTGGGAAGCTCGGCGCCGATGGTCTCGAAGTACCCGGGGCTCTGGCGGTAGACGGCCAGGACCTCCTGAAGGTCGGCCGGCCCCGCCCGCCGGCGCCGCAGGGGAAGCTCGGTAGGGGTCGCCATCGGCCCCATCTTAGGGCCGGGCGGGCGTGAGAAAGGATAGCGGCCGGGCGCGCGCCCGGCCGCCCTCAGATCCTTGGACCTACTGGTCCGCCGGCTCCACGACGGTGACGTTCACCGCCTGGGGGCCCTTCCCGGCCCGCCCCGGCTCGACCTCGAACTCGACGATGTCGCCCTCGTTCAAGGTGCGAAAGCCCTCGGCGTTGATGGCGGTGTAGTGGACGAAGACGTCGCCCTCGCCCTCGCGCTCGATGAAGCCGTACCCTTTTTCCGCGTTGAACCACTTAACTCGACCCTTCGGCATTGCAAACTTCCTTTCTCTCGCCCGGATCTGGGGGTTGGGACTCGACGAGCGCCCCCGGATTTTCCCCGGACGCCTCAGCTTACCATCCGGCGAGGGGATTGTCCACCTTCGGGCCCCGCGGGCTTAATCTTTGGTTACCACCTGGATCGCCCGGGGTGGGGGGTCGAGGCGCGAGGAGGGGCGAATGGCTACGGGAAATCGCCGTTTCGCGGTCTACCTCGCCGCCGCCTTGGTTTCGCTGGTGCTCTCGGGCTGCGGTCTCGGCGAGGGCACGGGCGGACGCGACGAGCGCGTGGCGTGGTTCTTGGCCCAGCACGAGGACCTGAAGGCCCGCTACTTCGTGGGCAAGTTCGGGGTGGATAGCCACCCCAGCGGTTGGGACGCGGGCGCGTACCTGCGGGCCTACGTGGACCTGTACGAGGCCACGGGCGACCCCGGCGTGCTGGGAAAGCTCAACGAGCTGCTTAAGATCGTGGCCGACGGGAACGACGCCCTGACCGGGAGGATCGACGAGCGAACCGGGAAGGTGCTCCCGGGATGGGGCACCCGGGCCTACGATTACGGCCCGGAGGGCGGCGCGCGCTACTCGGACATGTTGACGAACGCGCTCTACGCCTACCCGCTGGCGGCCTTCGTCCGGATCGTGAGCGAGCGGCCGAGCCTGGCCCTTGCGTTCGGGGCGGACGCGGAGCGCTACGAACGGATGGTGCGCGAGCTCTACCGGGCGCACGATCCCTTCACGCGGGACGGGCGCTCGCCCTACCCCGACGGCGCCGAGGGCGCGTACTTCGCCTATCCGGAGCACTACTTTGAGGACCGGGAGGACCTCTCCGGGATGGAGGCGCCGGTCAACCTCTCGGCGATCATCGCCGAGCCCCTGGTCGAGCTCTACCGCGCCGCCGTCGCCGCCGGAGAGGTGGACGAGGCGGGCCGGGGCGTGGTGGAGCGGGTCGGCCACTACCTTTGGTGGAACATGCGGGTCCGTCGCACCGCCGAGGGCGACGGCTACCTCGTCTGGTACTACTGGCCGGCGGCCCCCGCGTCGAGGATCCGGATGGAGGACCTGACCCATGGGGCCCGGGTGGCCGGGTTCGCGGTCGCCCTCCACGACGCGGGGCTCGCGAGCCGCTGGACGGAGGAGCGGCTTCGCCTTCTGGCGAACACGTTGACCTGCGGGGCCTACCTCGGGGAGCACGCCTTCGCCAACTACCTGGACGGGACGGGCGGCGTCTACGAGGACGACGCCGCCACCCTCTACGAGTGGCTGGCGCTCGAGCGCTACTCGCGCGCGGCGTCCTGCGGCTCGATCGCGCGCCTCTTGCGCTCGGCGATGGAGGCCGAGGGGGAGGACGAGCGGTATAACCTCGCGGTCTTCGCTAAGTTCGTGCGCTACGGGGGCGAGTAGGCGCTACCGCTTGAAGACCTTCCTCACCCGGTCCCAGACCCCCTCGAGCCCGGCCTCCTCGCCCATCGCCTCGGCGTAGTCCAAGAGGGCCTTTTTGGCTTTGGGGGGAAGCTTCTTCGGTACCTCGAGCTCGGTGACGACGAGGAGGCTCCCGGGCGGCCCGCCGGCGGGGTCGGGAAGGCCCGCGCCCTCGAGCTCGAAGATCTCGCCATGGCCGGTTCCGGGGGGGACCTCGAGCGGCACCGGCCCGTCCAGGCTTGGCACCTCCACCCGGACCCCGAGCGCCGCCTGGGCGAGGCCGAGCTTCAAGCGGTAGACGAGGTTCTTGCCGTCGCGCTCGAGCTCCGGGTGGGGCCGCGCCCGCACCCGCACGTAGAGGTCGCCGGCGCCCCCGGGGCCCACGTGGCCCCGGCCGGGCACCCGGAGGAGCTGGTCCTCCCCGATCCCCGGAGGAATCTTGAGCACCACCTCGTCCTCGGCCTCGACCACCCCCCGGCCGCCGCAGGTGGGGCAGCGCTCGGTCAGGATGC
>JALVVO010000233.1 GCA_027023345.1 Thermaceae bacterium | reverse complement strand
CCCCCCAGCAGGTGGCCCGCTACCTCCACCCCAAGCCCCGGGAAACCCGCCAAAAACCCAAGCCCACCCCCGAAAGCCGCTTGCCCATCCGCCTCGAGGGCGACCTCAAGGCGCCCCTGAAGCTCGCCGCCTGCTGCCGTCCGGTCCGGGGCGACGCCATCCTCGGCTACGTCACCCGGGGCCGGGGGGTGACGATCCACCGCGCCGACTGCCCGAACATGCGGAGGCTCCTCGAGACCGAGCCCGAGCGGGTGGTGGGCGCGAGCTGGGAGGAGGGCCTGGGCAGCTACCCGGTGGTGCTCCGGCTCGAGGCCGACGACCGCGCCGGGCTCCTCCGCGACGTGATGGACGTCTTCGCCGGCATGGGCAAGTCGGTCCAGGGCGCCAACACCCAGGTGAACGGCACCACCGCCCGGATGCAGATCCACTTCGAGGTCCGGGACGAGGAAGAGCTCGACCGCATCAAGGCGCGGCTCCTCGAGATCCCCGAGATCCGGCGGGTGGCCCGGGCCTAGCCGAGCGCCCGGTCCACCTCGTCGCGGTAGGCGCCGAGGTCGAGGTCGGCCCTCCGGCCGCCGGCGTCCTCGTAGGCCCGCACCGCGTCCAGGAGCAGCTCGAAGGCGCGGGCGCAGGGGTCGGGGGCCGGCCCCTCGTCCTCCATCTCGGTGACCTCGAGGTACTCCTCGCCGTACTCGGCCTCCTCCTGCATCCGGCAGCGGCGGTAGGCCTCCAGGGCCTCGGCGACCCGGTCCTTGAGCTCGGCAAGACCCGCCATCCCCCTTATCCTAGGGCCATGGCACCCCTTCGCGTCGAGGACCGGGGGGCGGTCCGGATCCTCACCCTGGCCGAGCCCGAACGAAGGAACCCGCTCTCCCGGGCCATGGTCGCCGCCCTGCTCGCGGCGCTGGACGAGGCCGAGGCCGAGGCCGGGGTGCGGGCCCTCGTGCTCACCGGCGAGGGCAAGGCCTTCTCCGCCGGGGCCGACCTCGCTTACCTCAAGCGCCTCACCGAGCTCCCCGCCGAGGCCAACCTGGCCCACTCCGAGGAGCTCAGAGACCTCTTCCTCCGGCTCTACACCTTCCCCAAGCCCACGGTGGCCGCGGTCAACGGCCCGGCGGTGGCCGGGGGCGCGGGGCTGGTGCTGGCCTCGGACCTCGCGGTCTTTTCCGAGGACGCGAAGATCGGCTTCACCGAGGTCAAGATCGGCTTCGTGGCCGCACTGGTGGCGGTGCTCCTCGTCCGCCACCTGGGGGAGAAGGCGGCCCGGGAGCTCTTGCTGACCGGCGAGCTCGTCTCCGCCGAGCGGGCCCGAGAGCTCGGCCTCGCCAACCGGGTGGTCCCCCGGGAGGGGCTCCTCGAGGCCGCCCTCGAGCTCGCCGACCGGGCGGCCGCCGGCGCCCCCACCTCCGTCCGGCTGACCAAGGCGCTGCTCGCCGAGCTGCCGGGCATGGGCCTCTCCGAGGCCCTCGCCCACGCCACCCTGGCCAACGCCTGGGCCCGGGAGACCGAGAACCTCAAGGAAGGCATCGCCGCCTCCTGCGAGCGCCGCCCCCCGCGCTTCGCCCC
>JALVVO010000232.1 GCA_027023345.1 Thermaceae bacterium | reverse complement strand
GGGTGCTGCTCTTCCGGGCCCCAGACCGTGTGGCCGCCGAGGAGCCGCACCTCGCCCTCGGGGGCCCGGAAGAGCAGCACCCGGAGCTCCAGGGCGCTGGCCAGGGAAAAGAGCCAAAGGAGCGCTACCAGACCGCGCATGCTCACTCCAACCGGGCGGCCAGGCCCTCGGGGTCGCGCACGACGACCTTGCGGTAGCCGAGCTCGACGAGCCCTTCCTGGGCCAGCTCGCCGAGGATCTTGGTCACGGTCTCGCGGGTGGAGCCGATCAGGTGGGCGAGGTCGCGGTGGGAGAGGGCGACCTCGAGCCCCCACTCCCCCTCCCGCATCAGGTTGAGGAGCATCCGCAATAGCCGCGGGCGAACCTCCCGGTAGCGGAGCTCCCGCATCCGGTCGGCGAGGCGGCCAATGCGCTCGGCCAGGAGGCGGACGAGGAGCTCGGAGACCTCGGCCTCGCGGGCGGCGAGCTCGAGGAGGGCCCGCCCCGGCGCCACGAAGAGGGCTCCCGGGCTCATCACCTCGGCGTAGGCGCCGTAGGTACCGCCCCCGCTCAGGGCGGCCTCGCCGAAGAGCTCGCCCGGCCCTACCACCGCCAGGGTGATCTCCCCCTCCTTCTCGTCGAGGCCGTAGAGCCGGACCCAGCCGTCCTCGAGGTAGAAGACGTGCTCGGCGCCGTCGCCGGGCCGGAAGAGCACCCGGCCCCGGCGGGCGCGGCGGGGTTGGAAGAGCTCGAGCACCGCCTCCCTGGCGGCCTCGGAAAGGCCCTCGAAGACCCGGGGGGCCATGTCCTAGAGTCTACCCCCCGGAGACGAGCCAGTCGGGTTTTTCCGGCGGCGCCGCGAGCCCCGCCGCCTCCATCCGGGAAAAAAGCGCGCGGGCCGCTCGCACCCCCTCCTCGCCCAGGTCCTCGCTGAAGGCGTTGACGTAGGTCTCGACGTGGGCCCAGATCACCTCATCGCGAAGCTCCTGGGCGTGGGCCTTGAGGTAGGGCAGGACCTCGTCGCGGTGGGCCCGGGCGTAGCGGAGGCTTTCCCGCACCGCCCGATCCAGCGCCCGCGCCCGCTCCTCGGGGAGGTCCCGCCGCACCGCGACGAGGCCGAGCGGCAAGGGCAGCCCGGTCGCCTCCTCCCACCACTCCCCCAGGTCGAGGAGCTTTTCGAGGCCGTACTCGGGGTAGACGAAGCGGGACTCGTGGATGATGAGGCCGAGGTCCACCTCGCCCCGGGCCACCGCCGGCATGATCGCGCTGTAGACCATGGGCACCGGGGTGAAGGGCCGCTCCCCCATGAACATGCGGAAGAGCGCGTAGGCGGTGGTCGCCTCGCCTGGGTGGGCGACCCGGGCCCCCTCCAGGGGCCGCTCCTCCCTCGCTACCACCAGGGGGCCCACCCCGCGGCCGAGGGCCCCGCCCGCGGAGAGCGCCCGGTAGCGGTCCCGCACCCGGGCGAAGGCGGCGTAGCTCATCTTGGTGGCGGGCAGGCGGCCCTCCCTGGCCCAGGCGTTCAGGGTCTCGACGTCGGCGTAGACCGGCTCGACGGGCTCGGGGAAGGGGACCTTCCCGTGCACCAGGGCGTAGAAGATGAAGGTGTCGTTGGGACAGGGGGAAAAGCCCAGCTTCATACCGCGAGGGTACCGGATAGGAAGACCCCGGCGACGGTTTCGGGCGAGGGGATCTCCGCCCCCTCGTCGAAGAAGTCGCGGGCGATAGCGGAGAAGATGAGGCTTAGGAAGAACTCGGCGAAGAGCACGGCGTCGCCCGGCCGGGCCTCGCCCGCCGCCTGTCCGGCCTCGATCACGCGCACGACCGAGCCCACCAGCGCCTGCTTCTGGGCCCGGAACTCGGGGTCCTTGAGCAGGCCGGGGAGGCCGGTGGCGGTGTAGAGCACGCGAAAGAAGCCCTGGTTCTCCTGCCGGAAGCGGAGCCCCGCCTCGGCCAGGCGGCGGACGGTCTCGGCGTAGCCCCCCGCCGGGACCGCCTCGAAGCGCTCGGTGAGCTCGGCGGTCTTCCAGCGAATGAGCGCCTTCAGGATCGCTTCCTTGTCCTTGAAGTAGCGGTAGAGGGCGACCCGGGAAAGGAGCGCCCGCTCGGCGATCTCCTCCATGGTGGCGCGGGGGTAGCCCTTCTCCTCGAAGACCGCCATCGCGGCCTCGAGGATCTCGCGCACTCGGCGCTCCCTGCGCTGCTCCTTCAACCCCGCGGCCACCGGTCTTAGTATGCCAAACTTTACACCACGAAAAAAGAGTTGACACCTTGTAAACCCCGCGCGTAGGATGCGGGCCGGGGATATGGAACGCCTAAGCCGGTTCGCCACCCGCTCGCCCTACGCCGTGATCCTCCTCTTCCTGGCGGTGACCCTGGCGCTGGGGAGCGGCCTTTTTCGCCTCGAGTACGACAACTCGCCGGAGTCCTTCGTGCCCCCCGACCTGCCCGCGAAGAAGCTCCTCGAGGAGGTGCGCGAGACCTTCGGGGCCGGCGACGTCGCCATCGCCGCCCTGGAGGGCGAGGTCTGGAACGCCGAGGCCCTCGCCGCCCTCCGCGCCGCCACCGAGGCGGTCGCCGAGGTGCCCGGGGTGCTCCGGGTCACCAGCCTGGCGAACGCGAAGCGCATGGAGGAGGTGGAGGGCGAGCTCGTGATCGAGGACCTCCTCCCTGAGGAGCTCAGCCCCGAGGCGATCCCGGGGATCCGGCGCTACGTCGAGTCCCACCCCCTCTACGCCGGCCGGCTGGTGAGCGAGGACGGCCGCTACGCCGCCGTCGTGCTCGAGGTCGACGCCGGGGTGGACAACCTGGCCCTGAACCGCGCCATCGAGTCCGCCCTCAAGGCCCACTGGCCGGGGCCGGTCTACCTCTCGGGCACGCCGGCGCTCTCGGGCTACATCCTCGAGACCCTGCGGCGCGACCTGCCGGTGCAGATGAGCCTGGCCGCGGCGCTGATCGGGCTCGTGCTCTACCTCAACTTTAGGAGCCGCCGGGGCGTGCTCCTGCCCCTGCTCACGGTCTCGGTGGCGCTGGTCTGGTCGCTGGGCTTGGGCGGCTGGCTCGGCTTCAAGCTCGGCTCGATCAGCTCCATCCTGCCGGTGGTGGTGCTGGCGGTGGGGAGCTCGTTCACCCTCCACATCCTGAACCGCTTCTACCACGAGCTCGCCGGGGGCAGGGGCCGGTCGGAGGCGATCTGGCTTTCGGTGCGCGAGACCGGGCTCGGGGTGCTCACCAGCGCCCTGGCCGCCGGCGCCGGCCTCGCCGCCCTCTACACCTCGAGCGTGCCCCAGATCAAGTACTTCGGCGTGCTCGCCGCCTTCGGCGTCCTGGTCGCCTTCCTGTCGGCGAGCCTGCTCGCGCCGGCGGTGCTCGCGCTCCTCAAAAACCCCCGCCGGCTCCTCGACCCCGAGCGGCCCGACCGGGTGAGCCGGGCGATGCGGGCGCTCGCCCCCGAAGTCGCCGCCCACCGGGGGCGGATCCTCCTCCTGGCCGCGGTCTTCCTGGTGCTGATGCTGCTCCTAGCCACCCGGGTCCGGGTGGAGACCAGCTTCCTCGCCTACTTCCCCAAGGACGCCCCGCCCCGGGTGGCCACCGAGCTCATCGACCGCGTCTTCGGCGGCACCGAGACGCTCCAGATCGTGGTCCAGGGCGACCTCAAGGACCCCGCCCTCCTAAGGGCCCTCTACGCCTTCGAGGAGCGGGCGAAGGCCATCCCCGAGGTGGGCTCGGCGGTCTCCATCGCCGACGTCCTGCGCGAGATCCACAAGGCCCTGACCGGGACCTACGGCCTCCCCGACACCCCCGAGGCGGTGGCCCAGGAGCTCCTCCTCTACCAGCTCTCCGGGGACCCGGAGACGCTCACCCAGTTCGTCACCGAAGACACGAGCGAGGCCCTGGTCACGGTGCAGGTCCGCTCGCTGCCCTCGCGGGCGCTGGAAGTCCTCACCCAGAGGCTCCGGGCCCTGGCCGAGGAAACCCTCGCGCCCCACGCCGAGGCGGTGCGCTTCACCGGGACCACGGTGCTCGTGCTCGAGGTCATGCGCCTCATCCTCCACGACCAGTACGTCTCCCTGGCCCTCGCCCTCGTCCTGGTGGCCTTCTTCAACGCCCTCCTCCTCCGCTCCTGGCGGGTGGGGCTGGTGAGCGTCTTGCCCCTCGGCCTCACCATCGCCGGCCAGTTCGGGCTGATGGGGCTTTTCGGCTTCCCGCTGGACAGCGCCACCGCCCTGATCGCCGCCATCGCCATTGGCGTCGGGGACTACTCGGTGCACATCATCGTCCGCTACCTGGAGGAGCTGAGGAAGGGCGAGGCCCCCGAGGCCGCCGCTGCGACCAGCCTCTTCGTCTCGGGGCGGGCGGTCTTCTTCACCGCGCTCGCGATCGGCGGCGGGTTCCTGGCCCTGCTGTTTTCCGGCTTCGCGCCGATCCGGACCTTTGCCGAGCTGATGGGGTTTACGGTGGGCGCCACCGCGGTCTTCGCGCTCACCGCGCTGCCCGCGGCGCTCCTCGTCTGGGTGCGCCGCTACCGAAGGGGGGAAGAGAGGCATGCGTAGGCTTTGGGTTTGGGTCCTGCTCCTCGCCGCGCCGGCCCTCGCGCTCACCGGCGACGAGGTGTTGAAGCGGGTCGAGGCGCGGCCCACGCCGAAGACGTTCCACGGCAAGATGGCGATGGAGCTCATTAGCAAGCAGGGCAAGAAGCTCACGCGGGAGCTCGAGCTCTGGTCCAAGAAGGAAGGCGACGCCGAGAAGATGCTGATCAAGTTCCTGGCCCCGCCCGACGTGCGGGGGACCGCCTTCCTCTTCCTCAAGAAGGGCGACCGGGAGGAGATGAAGCTCTACCTCCCCGCGCTCAAGAAGGTCCGACGGATCGCCGGGGGCCAGAAGAAGGGGAGCTTCATGGGCTCCGACTTCAGCTACGACGACATCGCGAGGCTTGGAAGCCTCAAGGCCGAGGACTTTACGAGCACCCTCAAAGAGGTGGAGGAGCAAGACGGGGTCAAGGTCTACGTGGTCGAGGCGGTCCCGAAGCCCGGGGTCGAGCACAGCTACGACAAGGAGGTGATCTGGGTCCGGGGCGACGTCTTCGTGCCGATCCGGATCGAGTTCTACCAGAAGGGGAAGCTTTACAAGGTGATGACCCTGGAGAAGATCGAAGGCTTCGCCGGCGGGAAGTACCAGATCCCCACCCGCCTCGTGATGGAGAACGTCCGGACCAAGCACAAGACCGTCCTCGTCCAAAAGGACCTCGAGCTCGATCGGCCCATCCCCGACTCGGTCTTCACCGAGCGGTTCATGAAACGCTAGAAAGGGGTGACGGCGATGAAAAAGCTCCTCGCGCCCTTGCTCTTCCTGGCCCTGGCCCTCGCCCAGGAGGGCCCCGTCCTCTCCGGCGAACTCACCTACGCGGTCGGCCTCCGCTACTCCGACCTCCGGATCAGCCAAAACCAGGCGGGCTTTTCGCTCAAACTCAAGGCCGAAACCGAGACCGCCGCGCTCGTCGCTGAGCTCGAGGGCGGCCCCGCCGGCCTCGGCCTCGGCGAGGCCTACGCCCGGCTCTACCTGGGGCCGGTGGACCTCACCGCCGGCCGGATCGTGGTCTCGACCGGCCGGACCGACCTCTTCTCGCCGCTCGACGCCTTCAACCCGAAAAACCTCGCCCGCCCCCTGGCCGAGCCCGAGGACCAGAAGCTGCCCCTCGAGGGGTTGAGCCTCGTCTACTACCCCGAGGACACCGACGCCGAGCTCGAGCTGCTCTACGCCCCGGTCTTCGTCCCCTCGACCCCGCCGGCGGGCGACTGGGCGCAGCCCTTTTCGCTGCCGCCGGGGGTGGTGAAGGTGGAGACCGCGAGGCCCGATCCCAAGCTCGAAAACGGGGTCTTCGGCCTGCGGGCGAGCACCAGCCTTGCGCTCCTCGACGGGCTCGACCTCGGCGCCACCCTGCTCTACACCTACACCCCCTTCCCCGGCCTCAAGGCACTCCTGGACGCCAATAACCCGAGCCAACCCTGCCTCGACCCGAACGCCGGGCCCTGCGTCGCCGTGCTCGGCTACGACCGGCTCGCTCTTTTGGGCGGAGACCTGGCGCTCGCCTTCCAGGTGCCGGGGGTGGAGGGGGGCTTCGTGGCCCGGGCCGAGGCCGCCTACGGCCGCACCGCGGATACGGGCGGCACCGACCCCTTCGTGCAGGACAGCTACCTGGAGGGGGTCCTTGAGCTCGAGCACACCTTCCCCGACGGCCCCACCGTCCTCCTCCTCTACCAGACCCGCTACGCGGCCGCCTCGGGGTTCACCGCCCACCACCTCGCCCTCACCGCCCGTCACGAGGCCAGCGAGGACCTCACCCTCGAGGGCGCCTGGGTCCATAACCTCACCGACGGCTCGGGGGCGCTCCTTCCCCGACTCCGCTACCAGCTCGCGGGCGGCGTTTCGGCCGCCCTTCGCCTCGCGGTCTTCTACGGCGGGGCGAACACCGAGTTCGGCGCCTGGCGGGAGCTTGGCGAGCTCGGCGCCGAGCTCCGCTACGCGTTCTAGCCCCGGCTCCTAAAGAGGGGGCGCCCGAGGTGGGCGCCCCCCTCTTCGCGAGTCATTCTCATTCCCAAAATACCTTAATCCCGACCGGTATTGACGGGATTAGCCCGGCCCGCCTAGAATCCGAGGCGATGCGGAGGCTCGACGAGCTCACCCCCGGCGAGGAGGCGAGGATCCAGGCGGTTCGGGCGCCCGCCCGGCTCCTTAGGCGCCTCTTCGCCCTCGGTATCCGACCCGGCTCCCGCGTTCGCCTGCTCCGTCGGGCCCCGCTCGGCGACCCCCTCGAGGTCCGGGTGGGCGAGAGCCTCGTCGCCCTCCGCCGGCGGGAGGCCCGGGGCGTGGTGCTCGAGGACGAGGGATGAGCTGCCCCCACTGCCGAAACGGGACCGTCGCCGCCCCCAGCCGGGCGCGGAAGATCGCCCTCCTCGGCAACCCCAACACCGGTAAGACCACCCTGATCAACGCCCTTGCCGGCACCCACCTGCAGGTGGGGAACTGGCCGGGGACGACGGTGGAGCGGCTCGAGGCCCGGGAGCAGACCGCCGAGGGCGAGCGCGTCTACGTGGACCTCCCCGGCGCGTACAGCCTCTTCGCCACCACGCCGGAAGAGGCCATCGCCGCCCGGGCCCTCCTCGAGGACCCGCCCGACGTGCTCCTCGTCGTGCTCGACGCCGGCAACCTCGAGCGCAGCCTGCCCCTATTGCTCGAGGCCACCGAGCTCGGCCTGCCCACGGCGGTGGCGCTCAACCTGATGGACGAGGCCCGGGCCAAGGGCTACGTCCTCTGCCCCAGGGCGCTCGAGGCCGAGCTCGGGGTGCCGGTGGTCCCGGTGGTGGCGAGCCGGGGCGAGGGCGTCCC
>JALVVO010000231.1 GCA_027023345.1 Thermaceae bacterium | reverse complement strand
GAAGACGAGGAACTCCCCCACCACCCGGCCCGGGCCCGGCGCCGCCGCCGGATACCCCGCGGGAAGCTCGTAGAGCACGAGACCCTCCGCCACCGCCGGCTCCCGCCGAAGCAGCCCCACGCGCTCGGCGAGGCCGGCGGCCCGCTCGCCCGCCTTCAGGGTGCCGTAGACGAAGAGCCCCTCCGGCCTCACTCGAAGACGTACCCCTTGGGCACCACCACCACCCCGCCGGGGGTGACGGTGAGGCCGCGGGCGCGGTCGGCCTCGAGGTCGTAGCCGAGCTCGATCCCCTCCGGGATCCGCACCTCCTTGTCCACGATCACGTTCCGAAGCTTCGCGCGCCGGCCGACCTCGATGTCGTCGAAGAGCACGCTCCTTTCCACCAGCGCCCAGGAGTTCACCCGCACCCGGCGGAAGAGCACCGACTGCCGCACGGTCCCGCCCGAGACCACCACGCCGCCGGCGATCAGCGAGTTGATCGCCTGGCCCACCCGCCCCTCCTCCTCGCGGACGAACTTGGCCGGGGGCGAAAAGAGATTCGCGGTCCTGAGCGGCCACTCGGGGTTGAAGAGGTCGAAGGAGGGCTTCTCCGCCACCAGGTCCATGCTGGACTCGAAGTAGGCGTCCACCGTGCCCACGTCCTTCCAGTAGGTGTTCTCCTCCTCGCCGGGGATCCGGTTTTGGAAGAAGTCGTAGGCAAAAAGCCGGTAGCCCTCCCGGAGCGCGCGGGGAAGCACGTCCTTGCCGAAGTCGTGGGAGGAGGACTCGAGCTCCGCGTCCTCCCGCACCAGCTCCATGAGCACCCCGGTCTTAAAGAGGTAGTTCCCCATCGAGACCAGCGCCCGGGTGGGGTCGCCGGGCATGGGCTTCGGGTGCTTGGGCTTTTCCTCGAAGGAGAGGATCCGCCCCGCCTCGTCCACCTGGATCACCCCGAACCGGCTCGCCTCCTCGATCGGCACGGGGTAAGCGGCGATGGTCACGTCGGCGTCCTTGTCCCGGTGGAAGGCAAGCATCTGGCGAACGTCCATCTTGTAGATGTGGTCGCCGCCGAAGACCGCCACCGTCTCGGGGTCGTGGTTTTCGATCAGGTGGAGGTTTTGGTAGATGGCGTCGGCGGTGCCCCGGTACCAGACCGGGCCGAGCTCCTCGTAGAGGTACATCTGGGCCGGTACCAGGACGATGAAGTGGTCGTCGAGGAAGGAGCCGAACCGCCAGTAGCGCTGGATGTGCTCGGTGAGCGACTGGGCCTTGTACTGGATGAGGACGTAGATCGAGTAGATGCCGGAGTTCACCAGGTTGTTGAGCACGAAGTCGATGATCCGGTACTTGGCGCCGAAGGGCACCGCCGGTTTCGAACGCTTGGCGGTCAGGGGGTAGAGCCGCGTGCCCCGGCCGCCGGCCAGGATCATCGCTAAAACGGGAAGCCTTCTCGGCATACCCCCAGGCTAAAGTAAGGGCGTGCGCCGCGTAAACCAAGCCGAGCTCGAAGCCCCGCTACCGCTGCCCCAAAGACCCGCGCGAAACCCCCGCCCCCGCTACGGCCAGCCCGAGGTCGGGGGGGCGCTAAGGCTCCTGTTGGC
>JALVVO010000230.1 GCA_027023345.1 Thermaceae bacterium | reverse complement strand
GGGCCTTGATGTGCTCGGGGCCGGTGCCACAGCAGCCGCCGACGACGTTCGCCCCGTACTCGGTGACGAACTTCTTCTGCCAGCGGACAAGCTCTTCAGGGGTCAGGGGGTAGTGGACGCGGCCTTCTTTTTGCTCGGGGAGGCCGGCGTTCGGGAGCACCGAGACCGGGCGGGAGGCCTCCCGGGTGAAGGTGCGGACGTGGGGGTCCATGAGGTCGGGACCGGTGGCGCAGTTCATGCCCACCACGGCGACGTCGAGGGCCTCGAGCGCCGCCAGCGCGGCCTCGGGGTCGGTGCCCACCAGCATGGTGCCGGTGGTCTCGAAGGTCACCTGGGCCTGGATCGGCACCTCGCGCCCCACGTCCCGCATCGCCTGGCGCACGGCGAGGACCGCGGCCTTGATCTGGAGCACGTCCTGGGCGGTCTCGAGGAGAATCAGGTCCACCCCACCCTTCAAAAGCCCCCTTGCGGCGGTGCGGTAGGACTCGTAAAGCGCGTCCCAGTCGATCTGGCCGAGGCTGATCAGCTTGGTGCCGGGGCCAAGGGCGCCGGCGACGAAGCGGGGGCGCTCCTTGGTGCTGTATTTATCGGCGGCCTCGCGGGCGATCCGGGCGGCCTTCTCGGCGAGCTCCTCGGCGCGGCCCTCGAGGCCGTACTCGGCGAGGACGTGGGGCATCACCCCGAAGGTGTTGGTCTCGATCACGTCGGCGCCGGCCTCGAGGTAGCTTTCGTGGATTTCGCGGATCACGTCGGGGCGGGTTTCGTTCAGGATTTCGGGGCAGCCCTCATAGGCTTCGCCGCCGTAGTCCTTGGCGGTGAGGCTCTTCTTTTGCAGCTCGGTCCCCATCGCCCCGTCGAAGACGAGGACGCGGGTTTTCAAGGCCTCGAGGTAGGGGGAGAGGGACCTTTGGCTATGCTTCGTGGTCTTCTCGGTCGCCGCCAACTTAGCGCCTCATTCTAGGCGAAAGGCATCCAGGCGGCCAAGGGCCGGCTAGCATGGGGGCGTGGACTTTTTGGAGGCGCTCGCCGCGCGACCTTCCCTTTGGCTCGGGCTCGACCCCCGGCCCGAGCGCTACCCCGACGCGGCGGCGATGCGGGCGCACCTTTTGGGCGTGGTCGAGGCCCTTGCCGGCGTGGTCGGCGGGGTGAAGCCGAACCTCGCCTTCTTCGAGGCCTTGGGAGCGGGAGGGATGGCGCTCTTGTTCGAGCTCGCGGCCTTCGCCCGGGAAAAGGGCCTGCCCGTGCTCTTCGACGCCAAGAGGGGCGACGTGCCCTCGACCGCGAGGGCCTACGCCGAGGCGTATCTGGCCCGGTTTCCGGGCGCCGCGGTTACCATAAACCCCCTCCTTGGCCGGGACGCGCTCGTGCCCTTCCTCGAGGCCGCCCGGGCCCACGGGGGGATGGTCTTCGTGCTCGCTAGGACCTCGAACCCGGGGGCGAGGGACTACCTCGAGCTCAGGACCGAGCGGGGGCCGCTCTGGCGGGCGATCCTCGAGGACCTTGAAGCCTTGAACGCCGAATACGAGGGCCGCGCCGGCGCGGTGGTGGGAGGAACCCACCCAGAAGCGCTGGCCGAGGTGCGCCCGCTGCTGCCCAAGAGC
>JALVVO010000229.1 GCA_027023345.1 Thermaceae bacterium | reverse complement strand
GTGCACATCGCCCTGAAGGACCACCCCGACGTCTACACCGAGTCCGAGGGGGAGGGGGATGGGCGCCACGTCGTCATCTTCCCCGCGAGCGGTGAAACCCCCGCCGAGGACGAGGGCTGAGCTCCTTTCCGAGCTCACGCGGCGGCTCGAAGAGGCCGGGGTCGCCGCCCCCGAGGCCGAGGCCCGGGCCCTCGCGCAGGCCGCGCTGGGCGAGGCCCCCGAGGTCTTCTTCGCCCGCCTGGGCGAGCCCGCTCCTGAAAAGGCCCTTGCCCGCCTGGAAGCGTGGTGCTCGAGGCGGGCCGCCGGCGAACCGCTCGGGCTGATCCTCGGCGAGGTCGCGTTCTTTGGCCTTTCCCTCCGGGTCCGGCCCGGCGTCTTCCTCCCCCGGCCCGAGACCGAGGGGCTGGTGGCGCTCGCGCTCGAACGCTTCGCCAAAAAGCGCGCCCCCCGGGTCCTCGACGTAGGCACCGGGAGCGGGGCGATCGCCCTAGCCCTCAAGCACGCCCGGCCCGACGCCCAGGTCTTCGCGAGCGACCCAAGCCCCGAGGCCCTCGCCCTCGCCCGGGAGAACGCGCGGCGGCTCGGGCTTCGGGTCACCCTGGTCCCCGGGCACCTCACCGCCGGTCTCCGGGGGCTCGACCTGGTGGTGGCGAACCCCCCCTACCTCCCGGAACGCTACCGGGAGGAGGCGCCCCCCGAGCTCGCCTACGAACCCGAGAAAGCGCTCTACGCCGGCGAGGAGGGCCTCGACGTCGCGCGTCCCCTGGCCCGGGAGGCGCTAGTCGCCCTCCGGCCCGGCGGCGCGCTCCTCCTCGAGCTCGACCCCACCAACGCCGGCCTCCTCGCCCGCGAGCTCGTCGGCCTCGGCTACCGGGGGGTCTGCACCCTGCCCGACCTCGCCGGAAGGCCGCGCTACCTGCTGGCGCACGCTCCGGCGCCCGAAGCGGCGGGCGAGCTCGGCCTCGCTTAGGACGAGCAGGGTGGGCCGGCCGTGGGGGCAGACCCAAGGGACCTGGCAGGCGGCGAGGGCGTCGAGGAGCGCCTGGGCGCCGGCCCCGCTTAGCGGGTGCCCGGCCTTGATCGCGGGCAGGCAGGCGAGCCGCCCCAGGACCCGGCGGAGGGCGGCCTCGAGCTCCTCCCCCCGCAACAGCCCCCGGACCGCGTCAACGAGCGCCTCGGGGGCGAGGGCGAGCACCCCCGGCACCCGCCGCACCCGCCAGCGCCCCGCGCCGAAGGGCTCGAGCTCGAGCCCCGCCTCCCCAAACGCCTCCCGGCGCTCCGCCACCGCCGCCTCCTCCTCGGGGGCGAGGGCCAGGATCAGGGGCTCGGAGAGCTCCATCGGCGGCTCGTCCCGATAGCGGCGGAGGAGCTCCTCGAAGATCACCCGCTCGTGGGCGGCGTGCTGGTCCACCACGTAGAGGTTCCCCTCGGCCTCGGCGAGGAGGTAGAGTTCGCGAAACCGCCCCAGGTAACGAAGCCGGGGCAGGCGGCCGGCGACCGGCGCCGGCCCCGCCGCCGGCTCGGGCGCGGGCAGGGGAGCGGCGAGGGGGTGCTCGGCGAGGGCAGAGGCCACCGCCTCGGCCAAAAACTCGGCGACCGCCTCCGCCTCGAGGAGCTCGACCCGGTCCTTCCGGGGGTCGGTGTTGACCAGCACCCGCTCGGGGGGGAGCTCGAGGTTCAGGACCCCCACCGGGTTCTGGCCAGTGGGGAGGAGCTCCCTGTAGGCCCTAAGGAGCGCCCGGTAGAGCGGCTCCGGCCACTCCACCGGCCGCCCGTTCACGGCGAGGAGGAGCCGGTCCCGCCGGGGCCGGGCGAGCTCGGGCTTGGAGAGGACCCCCCGGAGCCGGTAAGGGCCCGAGGCGGCCTCGAGGGGAAAGAGCCGGTCCGCCACCAGCCCGCCCCAGACCGCCTGGGCGGCGGTGAGGAAGTCGCCCCCGGGGTGGCGGATGCGGACCTCGCCGTCCAGGCGCAGGGTGAAGCGAACCCCCGGGTGGTGGAGCAGGTAGCGCGCGGCCCGGGCCAGGGCCCGCCGGCCCTCGAGCTCAGGCCCTAAAAGCGCCGCCCGCCGGGCCGGCAGGCGGTCGAAGAGCCGGGTGAGCTCGGCCTCGGTCCCGGCCGGGGCGGCGTGCTCGAAGTACTCGATCCGGTCGCCCTCGGCAATCACGGTGGCGCCGCCGAGCTGGTCCCGGGGCCGGCTCGTGAGCCGCAGCCGGCCCGCCTGGCGGAGGGCGAAAAGGCCCTCGCCGCGAAACCCGAGGCTCTCGATCCGGTCGAGGCGCGAAAGCTTCGAGGTGGCGTGGCGCTCGAGGGCGAGGGGGAGCTCCTCCTTGGGAATGCCGGCGCCGTCGTCCCGCACCAGAATCCGCCGGATGCCCCCATCCTCGAGCACCACCTCGAGCTCACCCGCCCCGGCGTCGAGGGCGTTCTCGACGAGCTCCTTGACCGCGTCCTCGGGTCGGGTGACGACCTCCCCGGCGGCGATCGCGCGGACCAGTTCCTCCGGGAGCTTCCGGATCATGAACGCACGCTCTCGAGCGAAAGGAGCCGCTCCTTGAGTTCCTTGAGCAAGATCAACGCCTCAAGGGGCGATAGCCGGTTCAGGTCCACGGCGGCGAGACGCTCGAGCACCTCCCGCTCGGCCTCGCTCCCCCGCGCGGAAAGCCCCGCCAAGATCGCCTCCGCCCGGGCCACCACCTCGGGCGGCACCCCGGCGAGCCGGGCCACCTCCAGCCCGTAGGACTTGGACGAGGGCCCCGGCCGCACCTGGTGGAAGAAGACGAGCCCCCCTTCCTCCTCGCGGGCGGCGACGTGGAAGTTCGCCGCCCGGGGGAGGCGCTCGGCGAGCTGGGTGAGCTCGAAGTAGTGGGTGGCAAACAGGGTGTAGGCCCCGATCTCGGCGAGCCGCTCCAGGCTCGCCCAGGCGATGGCGAGGCCGTCGGCGCTCGAGGTCCCCCGCCCCACCTCGTCGAGGAGGACGAGGCTCCGCTCGGTGGCGCCGGAGAGGATGGCGGCGAGTTCCTCCATCTCCACCATGAAGGTGCTGCGCCCGCCGGCGATGTCGTCGGCGGCGCCGATGCGGGTGTAGATGCGGTCGAAGAGGGGAAGCTCGGCCCGCCGCGCGGGCACGAAGCTCCCCACCTGGGCGAGCAGCGCGATCAGCGCGGTCTGCCGGAGGTAGGTGGACTTCCCGCTCATGTTGGGCCCGGTGAGGACGACGATCCGGCGGTCCTCGCCGAGCTCGAGGTCGTTGGCCACGAAGGGCCGGTTGCGCTCCACCACCGGGTGCCGCCCCTCTTCGATCCAGAGCCGGTCCTCGACGAAGCGCGGCCGCACGTAGCCGGACTCGGCGGCGAGCTCGGCGAAGGCGGCGTAGACGTCGAGCTCGGCGAGGACGAGGGCGAGGTCGCGGACCGCCTCGAAGCGCCGGCCCACCTCCTCCCGGAGGCGCTGGAAGACGACGAGCTCCCGCCTCTTCGCTGCCTCCTCGGCGCGGAGGATCTCCCGCTCCTTCTCCTTCAGGTCGGCGCGGGTGTAGCGCTGCCGGTCCTTCAGGGTCTGGAGCGGCCGCCAGTCGGCGGGCACCCGGTCGTAGTAGGGCCGGGTGACCTCGAGGTAGTAGCCGAAGACCGCGTTGTAGCCCACCTTGAGCGTGGGGATCCCGGCCTCCTCCCGAAGCCGGCCCTCGAGCGCCGCGATCCAGGCCCGCCCCTCCTCCGCCTGGCGCCGGAGCCGGTCGAGCTCGGCGTCGTAACCGTCCTGGATCAACCCGCCCTCGGTGAGCTTCGGCGGGGGATCCTCGACCAGCGCCGCCCGGATCGCCTCCCGCACCTCGGCGAGCTCGGGGATCCGCTCGGCGAGGGCGGCGAGGGCGGGGAGGTCCTTGAGGGTCGAACGGATCTCGGGCACCCGCTCGAGGCTCCGCGCAAGCGCCACCAGGTCCCGGGCGTTCGCCCTCCCGGCGGCGAGCCGCGAGGCCAGCCGCTCGAGGTCGTGCACGCGAAAGAGCGCCCGCCTTAGCGCCCCTCGGCGCTCCCCGTCCCGGACGAGCGCCTCCACCGCGTCGAGCCGGGCGTCGAGCAAGGCCGCGTCGCGAAGCGGCCTGAGGAGCCACTCCCGGAGCATCCGCCGCCCCGGGGCGGTGCGGGTCCGGTTCAGGACGCCGAAGAGCGTCTTTTGCTCGTCGTCGCCGAGGGCGGGCTCGAAGACCTCGAGGGTGGCGAGCGCCCCCGCGTCCACCCGAAGCGAGGCCCCGGGGTCGTAGCGGACGAATCGCCGCACCTGGTCCATCCGCCCCCGCTGGGTCTCGGCGGCGTAGCGGAGGGCGGCGCCGGCGGCGCGGAGAAGGGCGGGGTGGTCGAGGCCCGGCGGGACCCGCCCGAACTGCGCCTCCATCGCGGCCCGGGCCGCCTCCTCGCCGAACCCCATCCGGGCCAGCATCACCGGGTGCCGCTCGGCGATCTGGGCCCGGAAGGCGACGTTCTCGTAGAGCTCGGGGGCGAGTAGGAGCTCGCTCGGCCGGTAGCGGGCGAGCTCGTCGAGGAGCGCCGAGCGCCCGAAGAAGACCGCGCCCTTGAAGTCCCCGGTGGAGAGGTCCAGGAGCGCGAGCCCGTAGCCGTCGCCGCTCGCGATGGCGGCGAGGTAGTTGGCGTCGGGGCGGAGCAGGCGCTCCTCCACCACCGTCCCCGGGGTGATGAGCTGGGTGACCTCCCGCCGCACCAGGCCGTCGGCGCTCTCGGGGTCCTCCACCTGGTCGGCCACCGCCACCCGAAAACCCTGGGCAAGCAACCTTTCGATGTAGGCGTCCGCGCTCTTTATGGGAATCCCCGCCATGGGGGTGGTGAAGTCCTTCGAGGTCTTGTGGGTAAGCGCGATCCCCAGCGCGCGGGCGAGCCGCTCGGCGTCCTCGCCGAAGGCCTCGTAGAAGTCCCCAACCTGAAAGAGGAGCAGGTAATCGGGGTACGCGTCCCTGAGCTCCACGTATTGCTGGAGCATCGGCGGGAGCGGACCCTTCCCCTCCCCTTTCAACCTCATGCGCCCATCATAACCGCCAAGGGCGTATATTCGAGGCATGAACCCCGACTTGGACGCCCTTTTGGAAGACGCCATCGCCGCCGCCCGGCTCGCCCAGGGCATCCACCGCTACTACCAGGCGAAGGGCTTCTCCACCGAGAGCAAGACGGTGCTCTCCGACCTGGTCACCGAGGCCGACCGCGAGGCCGAGGCCGCGATCCGCCGCTTCCTCACCGAGCGCCACCCCGGCTTCGCCTTTCTCGGCGAGGAGGAGGGGACGAGCGGGACCGGCGAGTACCGCTGGATCGTGGATCCCCTGGACGGCACCGTCAACTTCGCCCACCGCTTCCCCCTCTACGCGGTGAGCGTGGCGCTGGCCAAGGGGAACGAGGTCCTCGTCGGGGTGGTCCTCGACTCGGCGCACGACGAGCTCTTCACCGCCGTCCGCGGGGGCGGCGCCTACTTGAACGGCGCCCGCATCCGGGTTTCCGAAACCGAGGACCTCAGGAAGAGCCTCCTCGCCACCGGCTTCCCCTACGACGTGGATCGGGTTCCGGAGGCGGTGGAGTACTTCCGCCGGGTGATCTCCCTCGGCATCCCCGTCCGCCGGCCGGGGGCCGCCGCCCTCGACCTCGCCTACGTCGCCGCCGGGCGCATCGACGGCTTTTGGGAAATGAAGCTAAATCCCTGGGACGTCGCCGCTGGGGTGCTCCTGGTCCAGGAAGCCGGCGGCCGGGTCACCGACTTCGAGGGCCGGCCCTTCGCCCTCGAGAGCCCCTTCATCGTCGCCACCAACGGCCTCGTCCACGAAGCCCTCCGAACCCGCCTCTTCGGGGAAATGTAAGCTGGACACATTTTGCCGAGCAACCGTTGTTCACAAATCCCCCCATTTGGGGGGATCGCGGAGGCCTTTACCTGCTAGAGTAGTTTGAAGGAGCGAGGAGGTAAAATATGCGGGTCTCCCGGGGCATTGCTTTAGTGGTGACATTGCTCGCCGCACTGGCCCTACTGCTGGTGGTCGTGGCGGTGGTGGGGACGTTTTCCGTATCCAACCGGCGCATCGCGGGCAATAAATCGGAGGAGCTCAAGGCCCAGTACGCCGCCGAATCCGGCGCCGAGCAAAGCCGTGCAGTGCTCGCCGAGTTCGGCGACCTGATCGCGAAGACCCACGTGGACCTAAGCGCCGGCGACCCCGCGGTCGATTACCTAGCTACCCGGCTCGCCGCCTTCTGCTTCGGCACCACGAACCCTAACATCGCGACCCTTAACGCGATCAAGAAGGCCATTCGAGGTGGGCGCGACTACCGGTGCAAGCTTGATTCCACGGCTTTGAAGCGCGACCTGGCCGATCCCTCGCTAACGGACGCCGACCTCGGCGCCCGTTGGATGCCCTTCTTCCTCGATTACATCGAACGAAGCGTTTACGAAACCGTGGGCATCGTGGCCCGTGGAGATAGCGCCAGCCTTTACCGAGAAAAGGTCAACAGCTACTGGGGGCAAGTGCTCCGCGGCACCCAGTCTGCACTTCAGCGCGTCCTTACTTCCGACCCCAAGCAAACGGTCCGCTACCGCATCGCCACCGACAGCGACGCGGGGATCGTACCGAGCCAACTCACGATCGAAAACGGAGAGGTCCATCTCACCTTCGGATCGCTATCCGGCAAGGAGCAGATTCTTTCCATAGGTGAGGTGCTAGACAAAGACGGGAAGGTCCTGGCAAAACGGGTGGTTCAGATAGGGGACGAAGGAAAATCCAAGCTCGCCTTGGTCATCCGGTCCCCGAGCTACGCGTGGTATGCGTTCTTTTTCGACCGCCAGCGCTCTCTTTCGGGCAAAAACATGATCGTCTTCACCGACCAGACGGTCATCGACGGCCCGGTGCACGCCAACGACTACCTCGCCTTCGAAAAGGGCAGCCGCCCCTGGTTCGGCGGTCCCGTGTCGAGCGCCGGTCCGGCCACCCGAGGCTTGGGGATCCGGGCCTACTGGCGTGAGACCATGGCGGGGAGGGACGGCTACGAAACCCCACCCCCGGGCGTCGACGGCGAGCATTGGTGGAACCTCACTAGCGCCCAACCGGAGTTTGCGATCGCCAAGAACGCCCTGGGCGAGGAACTCTGCTATGACCCCACGACGAAGACCGAGGACCTTTGCAAGAACGTGGACGCAGACGGCAACGGGTTGCCCGATCCCCCGTGGGACTTCAAACGAGACGTCAACTGGAATCACGCCAAGATTGGGCTCCCCGGTACCGACGCCATCAATAGCCTCCGGGACCAAGCCCAAGCCGGCGGCATCTACGTGGACGGTTCCAACTTTTGCTGGGCTCCGGGCGACATTAGGGTCAAGTCCGGTGACCCCGCCCCTACCCGCTGCGTGGGTAAGTATCTAAAGGGTGAAGGAAGGAATAAGATCCAGCTGGAGGCCAATGGGGACGAACAGCGGATCCGCATCGAGCTCACCAAGGTGACCGGCTGGAAATTTCTCAGAACGGAGCCCGCCCACTGGGAAAAGCACCAGCGCTGCCCTCCCCCGCCTGGCGGAGGGGG
>JALVVO010000228.1 GCA_027023345.1 Thermaceae bacterium | reverse complement strand
GCCGAGCAGGGCCAGGGTCTGACCCTCCTCGAGGACGAGCGAGAGCGAGAGGAGAAACCCGGGGTAGCGCTTCTCCACCCCTTCGAGGACGAGGGCGGGCTCAGCCAAGTTCCGCCCCCCGCGCGAAGGCGAAGAAGAGCACCCCCGAGACCAGCGCCAGCACCACGCTCATCGCCATCGCCTCCCCGTAGTTGGCGAGCCCGGGCTTCCCGAGCCGTTCGTAGATCGCCACCGTCAACGTGGCCCACTCGGGCCGTACCAGGAGCAAGGTCGCCCCGAACTCGCCGATGGCGCTGCCGAGCGCCAGGGCGCTGCCGGCGAGGAGCGCGGGGCGCACGAGCGGCAGCTCGACGCGAACGAGGCGCCGCCAGGGGCCGGCCCCCAGGGTGGCGGCCGCCCCGAGGAGCTCCTCCGAGATCCCCCGGAGGGCGGGCACGAGCGCCCGGGCGAGGAGCGGGTACCCCAGGGTGGCGTAGGCCAGGACGAGGAGGAACGCGCTCGCCCGGAGGCCGGGGTAGGCGAGGAGGTAGCCGACCCCCAGGCTCACCGGGCTCACGAAGAGGGGAAGCAGCCCGAGGACCTCGACGAGGACGCCGCCTCCGCGGGCGGCCAGGGCGTAGAAGAGCCCGGCGGGAAGCGCGAGCAGGAGGGCGGCGAAGGAGAACCGGAGGGTGTTCGAAAGCGCCTGGGTGAGGCTCGGCGCGAAGTAGCTGGCCTCGGGCGCGAGGAGCCTCCGGTAGTTCCCGAGCCCGAACCCCTCGGGGGCGGCCAGGCTGGCGGCGAAGAGGGCGAAGAGCGGCAGCAACAGCAAAAGGAGCCCGCCCCAGAGGGCCCCGGCGAGGAGCCACCGGCCCTTTGGGGGGAGGGCCTTCGGTTCCCCGACGGCAAGGCCGCCCGCGATCCGCCGGCCGGCCCAGAGGTAGCCGAGGCTGGTCGCCGCCAGCACCGCCACCTGCCAGAGCACCAGCGCGCTGGCCCGGGGAAAGTCGAGTTCGAAGGCGAGGAGGCGGTAGATCTCGACCTCGAGGGTGGCGTAGCGATAGCCCCCGAGCAGGAGGGGCACGCCGAAGCTCGCGAAGGTGTAGATGAAGGTGAGGCCCCCCGCCGCCAGGAGGCCCGGGCTCAGCACCGGCAGGGTGACCCGGAGGAAGGCCCGGAAGGGGCCGGCGCCGAGCGTGCGGGCGGCGGCCTCGAGCTCCTGCCCGGCGCGGGCCAAGAGGCCGTGGAGGATGCGGGCGGCGAAGCCCAGGTTGTAAAACACCGAGGCCCAGACCAGCACGAGCGGCGTGCCCACGAGGTTGATCCCGAGAAGCCCCCGGGGCCCCACCAGGGCTAAAAACCCCGCCGCCACCACCAGCGTGGGCAGCACGAAGGGGACGCCGGCCAGCGCCACCCAGGCGGCCCGGCCGGGGAAGGCGTAGCCCAGCCCGTAGGCGAGCGGCACCGCCAGGACGAGCACCGCCGCCGCTGAGACCAACCCGTACTCCAGGCTCCAAAGGAGCCGACCCCAGTAGTAGGGGTCGGCGAGCACCTCGAAAAAGCCCGGCCCCGCCCCCAGCGCGACCACCCGCGCGAGGGGGTAGAGGAGCGCCCCGAGCAGGAAGAGGGCGAGGAGAAGGAGGGCGGGCCGTTGCACGTTAGCGGGCGTTCCTCGGGTCCTGCCCCTTGAGCACCACCGCGGTCCAGGCCCGGATCCAGCGCTCGCGGTTTCGAGCGATCGCGTCGGGGGCGAGCTTAGCCGGTTGGGTGGGGACCTCGGCGAACCGGAAGACCTCGGGGAGCCTCGCGTCCCGCCGGGCGGGGAAGACCCACATGTTGAGCGGAATGTCCTCCTGGACCTCCTTGGAGAGCAGCCAGTCCACGAAGCGTTCGGCCGCCTTCCGGTGCTTCGTGCCCTTCAGGATCCCCACGAACTCGACCTGGAAGAACGAGGACTTGGGGAATAGCAGGTTGCCGGTGTGGGGCTCCTTGTACTTACCCTCGGAGAAGTAGACCTCGGCGGCGGGGCTGGTGGTGTAGCTGACCACCAGGGGCCGGTCGCCGCCGTAGCGGGTGAAGGCGGCGAAGTAGGCCTCGCTCCAGCCCTTGGCGACCCGCACGCCCCCGTCCCGGAGCCGGGCCCAGAACTCGAGGTAGCCGTCCTCGCCGAAAGCGCTGACGGTGGCGAGCAAGAAGGCGAGGCCCGGCGAGCTCGTCGCGGGGTTTTCCACCACCAAGAGCCGGGCGAACTTGGGATCGGCGAGCTTGGCGAAGGTGGTCGGAAGCGGTTGGTCTTTGAAGTAGTCCTTGTCGTAGTTGAGGGCGACGTAGCCGTAGTCCACCGGGATCGCGTGCAGGGTGGGGTCGAGGATCGTCTCCGAGCGGAGGTTCCGCACCTCGGGGGAGACGTAGGGCTCGAAGATCCCGGCCTCGAGCGCGCGGGAGAGGAAGGTGTTGTCCACCCCAAAGAGCACGTCGGCGATCGGCGCGTCTTTGGTGAGGATCGCCTTGTTCAGGGTCTCCCCGGCGTCGCCGCCCTCGATGAAGCGGAGCTTTATGCCCGTCTCTCGCTCGAACTTTTGGATGAGCGCCTTGGAGAGGGCGAAGCTCGAGTGGGTGAGGACCCTGAGCTCCTCCGCCTGCCCAAGGGAGAGCCCGAGCGCCAAGAGCCCGATTGCAAGGAGTTTCTTTCGCATCAAAGCCCCTCCTTCCGTCACCAGGAGGGGAAGGCTCGTCACCTTCCCTACGCCGGCATGACCCGGATCAGGTTCCAAGGGTAGGCGCGGCGCGCCTTCTCAGCCCCGTTTGGGGCACCCCCGGTGACCACCCACAGTATAGCTTGCCACAGTATAGCTTGGCCCACTCGTTAAAGGCTTCTGGATAGGGTACGCATAGCTGTTATTGATCCACTATGACCAAGCATGCAGCTTGGATCCTCGGCAAAGGCATTAGTGCGCCCGATACACAATGCTCTGCGTGGAGGCACTTTGGGCCTCGCCAGGGAAGGAGTGGGGGCTGGTGGAAGACGCTGAGCAAGAGCATCGCCAGCCCGGCGTTCCTGCCGTTGGTCGGCTGGGAAGACACTTTGGCGAGGGTGGTGAAGAGGTGGCTTGCGGTCCAGAACAGGATCAAGAGCGAGCCCAGCGTGATCGAGGCGGCGCCCTGCTGCAGCGCACGCACCACCTGGGCGGCGAGGCCCTCGGCGGTCGGGAAAAGCCGGGGGATGAGGTCGGTCAGGGCGTGGGCGAAGGCGGCGGAGAGCTCCGGGTTCTTGGCCAGGAGAAGCCCCCCCACCCCGGCGGCCAGGGTGAGCAGGGGGAAGATGCCTAGCAGCGCGTAGTAGACGAGCGCGGCGGCGTAGAGCCCGATCTGGGCCTGGGCGAAGGTTTGGTAGATGCGGCGCCAGGGCATGCGGCCCTTACTCTAGCGCGTGGGCCTAGCTACGCTGTAGCCGCTAGAGGGACTTCGTGATCATGTAAAGCAATGTTTATTCAAAAAGAGGTTTTTGAAGGAATTTTTTATTTTTTATGCCCTCTTCTATAGTAAAGAACCCCTTTTCAGTAGGCGGAACTGGTGTGGCTATGCCGGATCGAATAAGATCCTTGTTCCCCATTGTGGATAATTCGAAAGTAAAAACGGGGCGACCCAGCTTTCTTGCTTTTTCCGCTGCATCCCAGGTGCCACTACGAACCTTCCTTCCGTTACGAAAACGTTCTTTGGGCCCCGTCACTACTACCAATACTGCATCTGATAAAGCAACAATGATGCGATTTCGCATCATCGCAAAGCGTGCTTGCCAGGGGGCATTAGGGGAGAGTTCAGATACGAGAAGAATGCGATCAGAGACTATAGGATTTTCGCAATAAAACTTTCTTTTTCTTCTTCCTTCCGAGCTGTTTAAACCAAATGGCACTACTGAAACTGTATTCCCAGCTTTCAATGCTCCATAAGCGGCTCTTTCATCAACTCCCCTTGCGAGACCAGATACAACGGTGAAGCCTTTGCTAGCAAAAAACTCGGCAGCCTTTTCCGCTAAGGCGAGTGCGGCTGAATCTGCATGCCGAGAGCCCACGATGGCTATTGTCCGGATGGGATTTAGCAACATGGGGTTGCCACAGTAGTGTAGGGAAGGCGGGGTACCCAACGCAAACAACCTGCGCGGGTATTCCTCCTGACCAGGAGTAAGGCTTTTAATTTCAGGTAACTTCATAGTTTATCTCTTCCTCAAGGCCTTCCTGTTTTGTGTAAGCGCGAGAAAGTATATCTCATATCGCCCAGCTTCTATGATAGCGCGCGCCGCCTCCTTGTAGGTACTGCCTGTTTCAATTAGATCATCTATTAATAGAATTGGCCCTTCTGGCGGGCGTCGATTCACTATCGCGAACATTGACCCATACAAAGCCTTGTGCCTATCTTCGGCTGCTATGTTTTTAGTCGCATTTGAGCTTTTTTTGACGAGAAACTCCGAAAAAATTGGAGTATTGAGCTTCTTTGCTAAGCGCCCTGATACTTCATAAACTGGCTGGAACTTTCGGGCTTGCGAGGATGGCATTCCGATTATGCCATTGAATTTTGTTTCGGGAAATTTCGACCTGATAAAGTGATGGAGAGTATCGGCGAGAGCCTCAGAAATATATAGTCTCTCTTGTGCCGAACCCTGCTCTGTGGATAGTTGATATTTTAGTCTGTATATTGCTTCTCCAACTGGTGTCCGCACATATTTTAATTCGGTTCCGGGACTAGGCAGTGTATGTAGATCTAGGGCATAGCTAGCTGATGCTCCGGAAAAACCAAGTTCTATGTACTGATAAGCAACCCTAGGCAGGGTATTTCGGTGATTGCGCATCCATTCCATAGCTTCCCAGCATGGGATCGGGCCCGTCATCATGCCGCGCACAAACACTTGTTCGTGGGGACAGGAAGCCTTTGTTGGCCATTTTTCTAAACGCCGTAAATCTTCCTGGCTTAGCTCCCAGGGATAAAGCACTTTCACTTCATGGGAGGGTAAGAGGAAAACGGTTCCCACAGGCCATTCCATTGCTTTATCTAATATATTCCATATGAAATTTGTATCTTAGGCGCTGAAGTAGCGCGCCTCGGGGTGGTGGACGGCGATGCCGGAGGTGCTGGCTTCGGGCACGAGCTGGTAGTCCTCGGTGAGGCCGACCCCGATCTTTTGCCACTCAAGGAGCGCTTCCAGGGTGGCCTGGGCGGCGAGCTCCGGCCAGGCGGGGTAGCCGGGGGCGTAGCGGGCGCCCTGGTAGCGCTTTTGGAAGAGCTTTTCGACCTCAGGCGCATCCTTCCCCGCGATGCCCCACTCCTCGCGGAGCCTTTTGTGCCAGCACTCGGCGAGGGCCTCGGTCATCTCCACCACGAAGCCGTGGAGGAAGAGGTAGTCTTGGTAGCGGCCGGCTTCAAAAAGGCGCTTGGCCTCGAGAAGCCCCTTTTCCCCCACGGTGGCGACGAAGAAGACGGCGACGTCCCGGGCGCCGGATTGAAGCGCCGCCTTTGGCATCCAGTCGGCGACGCCGGGGAGAAGGGGCCCGAAGCGCGGGAGGTGGTAGCGGGCGATCGAGAGCCCCTTCGCCGAGACGGGGTAGGGGATTTCGGCCCGGACCTCGCCGGTTTCGGGGTCGAAGACGAGGAGGCTTTCCCCCTCGCGTGCGACCGGGAAGTAGCCGTAGGCGACCTTCGGCTCCAATAGCTCGGGGGCGCGCCCGAGGAGCTCGTTCAAAATGGGCTCGGCCTCGCGCTTAAGGAGCGCTTCGTACTCCTTTTCCGGCATCCGCCCCCGCTTGAACCCCCACTGCCCGCGGAAGAGGGCGCGCCTATTGAGGTAGCGGGCAATCTCGGTTAGGGGCAGCTCCAGAGGGCCCAGGTGGCGGACACCGAAGAAGGGAGGTTTCGGGATCTCGGGCGGCGGGGGTATGGGATTTTCGCTGGGGAAGCTCGCCGCCCTGGGCCTGGCCTTTGGCCCCTTTTGCTCCCCTGCGGGGGCGGCCTTCTCGCCGGCGGCGATCCTTTGCATGATCGCGAGCCCCTCGAAGGCGTCCTGGGCGTAGTGGACGTCTTCGTAGATGGCCTTCAGGTCCTCCTCCACGTAGCGGCGGGTGAGGGCGGCGCCGCCGAGGAGGACGGGGAGGCGGTAGCCGCGCTCGCGCATGACCTCGAGGTTTTCCCGCATCACCACGGTGCTCTTGACGAGGAGCCCGCTCATCCCCACCGCGTCCGGCTTATGTTCCTCGACCGCCTTCAGGATGTTTTCGATCGGTTGCTTGATGCCGAGGTTGATGACCTCGAAGCCGTTATTGGAGAGGATGATCTCGACCAGGTTCTTGCCGATGTCGTGGACGTCGCCCTTGACCGTGGCGAGCACGATCTTGCCCCTTTTGGTTCCCTCGACCCGTTCCATGTGGGGCTCGAGGAAGCGCACCGCCGCCTTCATCACCTCGGCGCTCTTTAGGACAAAGGGGAGCTGCATCTTCCCCTCGCCGAAGAGCTCGCCGACCACCTGCATGGCGGGGAGCAGGATCTCGTTGACGATGGTTTCGGCCTTGTACTTCCTCAGGGCCTTGGCGAGGTCTTCTTCGAGCCCCTTCTTCCGGCCCTTGACGATGGCCTCCTTGAGGCGTTCCTCGAGCGGAAGGGTGGCCGCGGCGGCCTTCTCGCCCACCGGTTTTTCCTTCTCGAAGTACTCGATGAAGGCAAAGAGCGGATCGTAGCCTTCCTTGCGGCGGTCGTAGATCAGGTCGAGGGCGAGCCGGTAGGCCTCCTCGGGGATCTCAGAGACGGGCAGGATCTTGCCCGGGTGGACGATCGCGGCGGTGAGGCCGGCGCGCGCCGCCTCGTGGAGGAAGACCGAGTTCAACACCCGCCGGGCCCTGGGCTTTAGGCCAAAGGAGACGTTCGAGACCCCGAGGATGAACCCGGCCTCGGGGAATTCGTCTTTGAGAACGCGGATCGCCTCGAGAGTAAAAAGCGCAAGCCGCCGGGTTTCCTCGTCACCCTGGGTGATGGGGAAGGTGAGGAGGTCGAAGAGGATCTCGTGGGGCAAAAAGCCGTGCTTTTCGGTGAGGCGCCGGTACATCCGGCGGGCGAGGGCGACCTTCTCCTCGACCGTCTTCGCCATGCCCTTTTCGCCGATGGCGAGAGCGACGACGAGGGCCCCATGCGCCCGGGCGAGGCTTGCGACGCGGTCGAACTTCTCCTCGCCGTCCTCGAAGTTCACCGAGTTCACCGCCGGGCGGCCGGGGACGAGCTTGAGGGCGGCCTCGAGGACCTCGGGGCTGGTGGTGTCCACCATGATGGGGACCGGGACCTCGGGGACGATCGCCTTGAGGACCGCCTCCATGTCGGCTTTTTCGTCTCGCCCGGTCCAGGCGGTCGAGACGTCGAGCATGTGGGCGCCCTCTTCCACCTGCTCCTTGGCGAGCTCCTTGATGCCCTCGAAATCTCCTTGGAAAAGGAGCTCCCGGAACCTTTTCGAGCCGGTGGCGTTGAGCCGCTCGCCGACCAAGAAGAGCCCGGCGTCGAAGCGAAGCGGCACCGCCTGGTAGAGGCCGGCGGCCGCCGGCCTCTACC
>JALVVO010000227.1 GCA_027023345.1 Thermaceae bacterium | reverse complement strand
AAGGCGGCGGGCGGGGCACCGGGGGCGCTTCGCTCTGGAACTCGCCCCCGTCGTCGAACTTTTAAGGGCCCGAGAGGCGGGCCTTCCGCTGAGCGAGGGGCTTGCCTTGAGGGAAGCGGCGGAGCGGGCACCCTTGGCGCGGTTCCTCGAGGAACTCAAGGAAGGGCTCTGGGCGATCGAGCTTGCCGGATCCCGCGTCGGCGAAGCCACCGGCCTGCTCGTCATCGAGGAACCGGGCGGCAGCTACGGGCGGCCCGCCCGGATCACCGCGAGCGCCGCCCCCGGCCGGGAGGGGGTGGTCTCGATCGAGCGCGAGGTCCAGCTCGCCGGACCCCTCTTCGGCAAGGCGGTGCTCGCCCTCGCCGGCTACCTCCGGGGGCGCTACGCCGAGGTCGGGCCCCTTTCGGCCTCGATCCAGATCGTCTTCGAGCAGACGAGCGAGACGATCGACGGCGACTCCGCCGGCCTCGCCGAGCTCCTGGCCGCGCTCTCGGCGCTCGCCGGCCTGCCCCTGAGGCAGGACCGGGCGATCACCGGGGCGGTGGACCAGACCGGCCGGGTCCTCCCCGTGGGCGGGATCACCGAGAAGGCCGAGGGGCTCGTCCTCGCCGCCCGCGCCCTCGGGGTGCCGCGGGTGGGGCTTCTCCTGCCCGAGGCCAACCTGCCCCACCTCCTCCCCGACGGCGAGCTCGGGCGGGCGATCCGGGAGGGGTTTTTGGAGGTCTACGCGATCCGGACCGTGGACGAGGCAATCGAGCTCGCCTTCGGCCGGGCGGCCTCGGTGGTGCACCGGGCGGTGGCCGACCGGCTCGCGGCCTTCAAAAAGCTCGAGGACGGCGAGCGCTAACCCTTTCTCATGGCCCCGGGCTAGCATGGAGGCCATGAAGCGCCTTTCCTTCCTGGCCCCGCTCCTCGCGGCGCTGGCCCTGGCCCAGGCCGGCGGACCGGTCACCTTCGACCCGCTCTTTTGGGCCAAGGCCAAGCCCGACGAGGTCCGGGCCCACTTCGAGACCCTGGCCGGCGGCGACCGGGCCGCGCTTGGCCGGATCGTGAACCGCACCGACCGCTTCGGCCGCACCCCCCTGCACTACGCCGCCGCCCTGAACCCGAACCCCGAGGTCAGCGCGCTCCTGATCGAGCTCGGGGCCGAGGTGAACGCCCGTGACCTGCTTAAGTTCACGCCCCTCCACTACGCCGCCGCCTTCAACGAAAACCCTGAGGTCGCGAAGCTCCTCATCGAAAAGGGCGCCGAGCTCGAGGCCACCGACGTCGAGGGCAAGACCCCCCTGCACGTCGCCGCCCTCAACCAGAAGAACCCCGAGGTCATCGCCGAGCTCCTGAAGGCCGGAGCCGACGCCAAGAAGCAGGACATCTTCGGCAAGACCCCGCTCGACTACGCCCTCGAAAACCCTAGCCTCAAGGACTCGCCGGCGATCGCCCTCTTGAAGGCTGCGATGCGGTGATCAAAAGCCGCCAAAACCCGCGCGTCAAGGCCCTCGCCCGGCTCAAGACCAAAAAAGGCCGAAGGGAGGCGGGGGCCTTTCTGGTGGAGGGCCCCCGCGAGATCGCCCGGGCCCTCGCCTCCCCCCGGGTGCGGCCCGAGCTCCTGGTGGTGGACCCGGCGAACCTAAGCCC
>JALVVO010000226.1 GCA_027023345.1 Thermaceae bacterium | reverse complement strand
CAGCAGGAGGGCGAGCAGGACCCCGAAGACGAGCCCCCAAAAGAGCAGCCGGTCGGCGGCCCGCCGGGCGCGCGCGGGGTCCTCGCCCCGGTACTTGGCCACCAGCGCCTGGGCCGCGATCGCCAGCGCGTCCAGCCCCATGGCGAGCAGCAGCCAGACCTGCCAGATCACCTGGTGGGCGGCCACCGCCACCACCCCGATCCGGGCGGCCACCGCCGCCGCGATCGTGATCGCCGCCACCAGGCTCACGGTTCGGACGAACATCTCCCCGCCCACCCGGAGGTAGGGGAGAAGGGGGCGGACCCCCGGAAAGGGTCCGAAGGCGCCGAGCCGGCGGAGCCGTTGGAAGAAGACCCAGGCCCCGAGGCTCTGGGCCAGGACGCTCGCGATCGCGGCGCCCGCCAGGCCGAACCCGAGCCCGAAAATGAAGAGCGGGTCGAGCACGGCGTTCAGGACGTTTGCGAATAGGGCGACCTTGAAGGGGGTCTGGGTGTCCTGGAAGCCGCGGTAGACGCCCTGGGCGGCGGTCATCACCAGCACCGCCGGGCCCGCGAGCGCCCGCAGGCGGAGGTAGGCGACGGCGTCGGCGAGGATCTCCGGCTCCGCCCCCATCAGCCGGACCAGGAGAGGGGCGAAGAGCTCGAGGAGCAGGGTGGCGAGCGCGCCGAGGACGAGGGCGAGCCAGAGCGCCTCCGCCGCCCGCGCCAGGGCCGCTTTCCGGTCGCCCCGGCCCAGGGCGTAGGCGACCCGGGGAGTGGTGGCGTAGGCGAGGAAGTTGAAGACCACGAAGAAGAGGCCGAAGAGCGCGGTGGTGATGCCGAGGGCGGCGAGCGGACCGGCGCCGAGCCGACCCACGAAGGCGGTGTCCACCACGCTGACCAGGGGCTCGACGAGGAGGGCCCCCAGGGCGGGGACGGCGAGCCGGAAGATGGCGCGGTCGAGCGCGTGCATCTAGCGCTCCACCCAGCGCACGTCGCGGGCGAGCGGATCCCTTTGGAGGCCGGCCTCGAGCCGCGCGAGCACCTCGTTCCGGAGCCGAAGGCGACCCCCGCCCAGGACGGCGTCGAGGATCGAGGGGGGGCGGGTGAAGGCGCGGAAGGTGCCGGGCTCGCCCTCGACCTCGCCGATCCCGAGGAGGGTCTTCCGGCCGCCGAGGGCGACGGTGAGCTCGAGCCCCCAGTCGGTCTCCTTGGCGAGGGTGACCCGCACCCCCTCCCGGGCGAGAAGCTCCCCCAGCCAGGCGACCATCGCCTCGGTCTCCGCCCGGGGTCGCTTGAACTCGAGCACCCGCCAGCTCACGCCGTCCTCACCGCCCGGATCCAGGCGCCGGGATAACGTTCCTTGAGGAGCCCGGCGATCCTTTCGGCCTCGGCCTCGCTCGGAGCGGGGACCAGGAAGGTCGCCCCCGAGCCCGAGAGCAGGGGGGAAAGCCCGAGCTCGACGAGCTCCGCCTTGATCCGGCCGAGCTCGGGGTAAAGGCGGAAGGCGGCCCCCTCGAGGTCGTTCCGCCAGGGCGGCGCCCGGCCGGCCTCGAGGGCTTCAAGGATCGCCCCGACTTCAAGCGGGGGCCCGAAGTCCTCGGGGGTGAGGGCCTGGTAGACCGCGCGGGTGGGGACTGGAAGCCCGGGGTTTAGG
>JALVVO010000225.1 GCA_027023345.1 Thermaceae bacterium | reverse complement strand
GGGATCGAGGAAAGCACCTTTGCCCCGCCGCCGGCCCGGTTCGAGGCGGGGACGCCCCCCTTCGCCGAGGCGGTGGGGCTAGCCGCCGCCGCCGAGTACCTAATGAGCGTCGGCATGGAGCAGGTCTGGGCCCACGACCGGGCGCTCCTCACCCGGGCCCTCGCGGCCCTGAAGGAAATCCCCGACCTCGCCCTCTTCGGCCCTGAGGGCGAGGACCGGGGCGGGGTGGTGAGTTTTGTTTTCAAGGGACTCCACGCCCACGACCTCGCGACCTTCCTGGCCGAGAAGGGTATCGCCGTACGCGCCGGGCACCACTGCGCCCAGCCGCTCCACCGGCGGCTAGGCGTTCCCGCCACCGCCCGGGCGAGCTTTTACCTCTACAACACCTTTGAGGACGTGGACCGGCTGGCCCACGCCCTCTGGGAGGCCCGGAAGTTCTTCTCCGGGCTTATCGGTTGAGTCGGAAAGCGGCGAGGAAGAGGTCGCGTCCGCCCACGGCCTCGCCGCTTACGAGCTCGCCGTCGGTGGTGCCGGCGACGTAGAGGGTGCCCCCTGCGAAGGCGAGGTCGAAGACCACGTCGTCGCCCGAGCTTCCGACCGTGGCGGTGGCGAGCTCGTTGCCGTCTTCGTCAAACCAGACGAGGAGGATTTCGGCGTGGGTTTCCTCGCCGGAACCTTGAGCGGTCGTTACCGCCGCCACGAGCCCTTGCCCCTCCGGCAGCGGGAGGAGGGCGCGGGCGACGTCAGGTACGCCCGGCACGTCGTAGCTCTTCTTCCAAACTAAGGAGCCGTCGCTTTTCACCCGCGCGACGACCGCCTTGGCCTGGATGAAATCCCGGCAGGGCGTCCAGCCCGCCACGTAGAGGTCGCCGCCCGGAGCCGGGGCCACCGCCGTAATGCGGAAGCCCCCGTCGAGGCCGAGCCCAAGGGCGATGCCTCGATGGGTGGTGTTGTTGATGTCCTCGACGAAGAGCACGCTTGAACCGCAACCTTCCACCGTCTCCCAATCCCAGCCCGCATAGACGCCGCCCCCAGGGTAGGGCGCGAGCGCCCGGAAGCGGAAGAACCCCGATGCTCCCGAGTAGGTGAAGTTTTTTTCCACGGCCTCGTCCGTGGCCGGATCGTAGCGGACGAGGAGGCCTTCCTCGACCCGCTCGTCCCCCGAGACGTCCTCGATGTAGCCGGCGAGGTAGTAGGCGCCGTCCTCGCCTTGGACGAGGTCCTCGCCGTGCAGGTAAATGTCGGCGCTGTAGCCGCGGGTCCATAGGCGGGTGAAGTTCCCCTGGTCGTCGAGGTCAAGGAGGGTCAGGTCGCTTGCGGGCACGCCCCAGTCGGTCTCCTCGACCAGGGCGTAGACCCGGCCGTCGGGTCCCGGGGCCAGGGCCTCGAGGTCGTCGTCCTTGCCCTCGTAGGTTTGCACGGTGAAATGGCTTTGCAGGTTGCCTGTCGCATCGAAGACCCAAAAGCCAAGGGGGTCGTCCCCCTCTTTGACGATCGTCCCGCCCAGGAAGAGCTTTCCGCCGCTTACGGCGAGGGCGGGGCTGTATTCCTCGTCTTCGGTCCCCACCTGGTGGATCCACATCTGCTCAATGGTAGCCCCGCCGCTCGGCGTCTGCCCGCCGCAGGCGGCGAGCAGGCCGGCAAGCAGGAAGAGGCCCATCGCCCAGCGCTTTTGCATGGCCATCACCTCCGCCTCCAGCCTGGACGAGGCCCCCTTAAAAACCCCTTAATCGCCTAAGATGGATCTGGAATGGGCATCCTCGAGGACCTCTACCAGGAGCTCGTCTTGACCCGCTATAAGGCGCCCAAGAAGCGGGGGGAGCTCCCTGACCCCACCTACACCGCCGGCGGCAAGAACCCCGCCTGCGGCGACCAGATCGAGCTCTTTTTACGGGTCGCGGACGGCAAGATCGAGGCCGCGCGCTACCGGGGCGAGGGCTGCGCGGTGAGCCAGGCCTCGGCCGACCTCATGGCCGAGGCGATCGAGGGGAAGACGGTGGCCGAGGCGCTAAAGCTCGCCAAGGCCTTCAAGGCGATGGTGGTCGAGCGTCGCCCGCCCGCCCCCGAGCTCGGCGAGCTCGCGGCGCTAGCCGGCGTGGCCAAGCTCCCCTCCCGGGTCAAGTGCGCCACGCTCGCCTGGCACGCGCTCGAGGAGGCCCTGGGGGAGGTGGCGTGAAGGCCTTTCGTGCCCGCGAGGTGACCCCGCTCCTGGTCGCCGACCGCGGACTCATGGAGCGCTGGAAGCAAGCGGCGGCCGAGGAGAAGCTCGTCGCCCGAAGCCGAAAAGGCGAGAACTGGGTCCTCGTTTTGAACGAGGCGCTTGCCCAGAACCTCGTGGCCCGGGGGCTTTCGTTCGAGGTGTGGGAGGAAGCATGATCCCGGCCAAACCGGTCGTGTTTTTGCACGCGTTTCCCTTTTCCGCCCGGATGTGGGCGCCCCAGCTTGAGGCGGTGCGGGGGCGGTTTTCCGCCCAC
This sequence comes from Thermaceae bacterium, assembly GCA_027023345.1. Taxonomy (GTDB): domain Bacteria; phylum Deinococcota; class Deinococci; order Deinococcales; family Marinithermaceae; genus WFXV01. The sequence goes on along the minus strand of JALVVO010000225.1, from coordinate 26,522 downwards.
GCGGTGAACCTCCCCGGCTTCGGCGGCGAGCCTGCGACGGCGGCAACCCTCGCCCAGTTCGCCGAAAGCGTGCTGGAGGAGCTCGACGTGCTCGGCATCGAGCGGGCGGTCTTCGTCGGCCTCTCGATGGGCGGCTACGTGGCCTTCCGCCTTTTTGACCTCGCTCCCGAGCGGTTTTCGGGCCTCGTCCTCGCCGATACCCGGGCCGGCGCCGACGCGCCGGAGGGCAAGGAGAAGCGCACCGCGCTCGCCGAGCGCGTCCGGAGGGAGGGCGCGAAGGCCCTCCTCCCCGACTTCTTGAACGCCGTCCTCGGCGAGACCACCCGAATGACGCGCCCCGAACTCGTCCGCAACGTCGAGGCGATGATCCTCGAGGCCGACCCCGAGGGGGTGTCCAAAGCCCTGCTCGCGATGCGCGACCGGCCCGATTCCTTTGAGCTTCTCCCCCTCATGAACTTCCCCGTGCTCCTTCTCTTCGGCGAGGAGGACGCCCTTACTCCGCCGAAGGAGGGCCTTAGGATGCTGGAGAAACTCCCTCAAGGCCGGATGCTCACCGTGCCGAGGGCCGGCCACATGGCGAACCTCGAGGCCCCCGCCGCCTTCAACACTGCCCTCCTCGGACTTCTTTCGGAGGTCTATCCGTGAACGAGGCCGATCCCTTCGAAAAGCTCACCCTCTTCCGCACCATGCTGATGCACGCCAAGGAAAAGGCCGCCAAGGACCGCGACTTCGAGGAGGCCGAGGGCATCCTTGACCAGGCCAAGGCGATCCTCGAGGAGGTCCGCCCCCACGTCACCCCCGAGCTCTACGAGGAAATGCGGTACGAGTACATCGACGCTGTGCTCTACGTCGAGCACGCCCGGGGCGACTTCCCGCCGGACCCGGAAAAGGAGCCATAAACGGGTGTGGGCGGTGGGAGGTAGGGGGTAGGCCTCGGATCAAGCCCACCCCCTACACCCCACATCCCTTACTCTTCCCTCGGCTCCCGGCCCATCAGCTCGGTGAGCACGTGGGCGGGGTCGGCCCCCTCGAAGGCGACGCGGTAGACCGCCCGTACGATGGGGAGGTCCACCCCCTTTTCCAGCGCCCAGGCGTGGACCGCCTCGGTGGTGGGGAGCCCCTCGACCGTGCGCCCCTCGAGCGACTCGCCGCGCACGATCCACTCCCCCGCCCAGCGGTTTCGCGAATGGCGGCTGGTGGCGGTGGCCACCAGGTCGCCGAGGCCAGCGAGGCCGTAGAAGGTCTCCCGCCGCGCCCCCTGGGCCTCGCCAAAGCGCACGATCTCGGCGAGGCCCCGGGTCAAGAGCGCCGCCTTGGCGTTGTCGCCGAGGGCGAGGCCGTCCACCATCCCGGCCGCGAGGGCGACGACGTTCTTGAGCGCCCCGGCGAGCTCCACCCCGAGGAGGTCGTCCCGGGTATAGACCCGGAAGACCGGGCCCGAAAAGAGCGCCTGCACCTTTTTGGAAAGCGCCGGGTCCTCGCTCGCCACCACCGCCGCGGCGGGCAGGAGCCGACCCACCTCCTCCGCGTGGTTGGGGCCGGAAAGCGCGGCAACGCGGGGGTTCCCGGTGGCCTCGGCAACGACCTCGCTCGGCCGGCGGAGCCCGCCCTTTTCGAACCAAAGCCCCTTGGTGGCGGAGACGTAGAAGGGCGCCTTGGGCAGGTCCAAAAGCGCCTCGGGTAGCGCCCGGCTCGGGAGCGCGATCACCGCGAAGGCGGCGTCTTTGAAGGCGGCCTCGGGGTCGGCGGTGGGACGGACGTAAGGGGGCAGGAAGACGCCGGGGAGGTAGCGGCGGTTCTCACGGGTGCGGGCGAGCTCCTCGGCGTGCTCCTTCCGCCGGGCGAAGAGGGCCACGGGGATTCCCTTGGCGCCGAGCACCACGCCGAGGGCGGTGCCCCAGGCACCGGCGCCGACGATCACGACCTTCACGGCATCACCTCGAAGGCCTCGTACAGGGCGGCGAAGAAGAGCAGCACGGTGGCGGGGATGAGCGAGAGCAAGAGCACCCGGAGCCCCTGCCGATAGCCCCGGCCGGCGAGCACCTCGCCCAGGAGCGCAAGCCCGCCGAAGACGGCGGTGTTGTAGGCGCCAAGCTCGAGCACAATCACCGGCAGGTGAAGGAGGAACCGGTCGAGGGGAACCACCGCCGGCGAGAGGGCGAACCCGAGCAGGTAGTAGCGGAGCAGGTTGACGAGCAGCGTGGGGACGCCAAAGAGCAACCCCGGCAGCGCGGTGGTGAGCAGGAGGCCGCGGGTAAAGTTCCAGTAAAAGATTGCCGCCGCCAGCCCCAAGGGGCCGTGCCGCAGGGCGGCCTCGATCCCGATCTGGCGGATCCCCGCCCCCACCACCTCCTGCACCAGCCGGGCGAGCGCGGGGTCGGCGTAGGCCGCGGCAGCACCTAAGGCGAACGCGGCGTAAAGCCCGACCTGGGTCCAGAGAAAGAGCCGGCCCCGGGCCAGGATCGCCTCCAAGGCCGCGCGCCAGGCTCGCCTCAGCCCACCCCGGAAGAGCGCGAGCACGAGCCCAAGCCCCACCCCCAGGAAGACCGGGCCGCTATAGGGCGCCACCACCCAGGGAGGGAGCTGGCCGCCCTCGGGCTGCCAGCGAACGCCGAGGACCTTCCCGTCCTCGAGCTCCACGACGACCTCGCCGGTGCGGTCGCCCAGGGCGGCGGGGTAGCGGACCACCGCTACCGGCCCGTGGGCCTCGACCTCGGGAGCGTCCAGGTTGACCTCGAGCCCGGGCGGCGGGGGCGGAAACCGGAGGGCCCGCTCGAGCACCCGAAGCCCCTCCTCCGGAGGGCGGGAGAGGAGCTCGAGCGGGTCGGCCCGGTACTTGCCGGAAAGCCAGCCCTCCACCGCCTGGCGCGCCAGGTCGGCAGGGCTCCCTGCGAACCCGATAAGCAGGAAAAGCGGCAGGATCGCGAGCAACCTCCGCACGGCCAAGGCCATAATAAAGGCGTGGAAACCCCAAAGCGCGGCCTGATCGTGCGGGAACCCTACGCCTCGCTCATCGTGGACGGGGCCAAGACCTGGGAGATCCGCAAGTCCCCCACCCGCGTCCGCGGCCGGATCGGGATCGTCACCGGCGGCCGGCTGATCGGCGAGGTCGAGGTCGTAGACGTGCTCGGCCCCTTCTCCGCCGCCGAGCTCCAAGCCCACGAGGACAAGCACCGGGCCGGCGGCTTCCTGGAAGCCTACGCCCAGGGCCGGCCGCTATGGGCCTGGGTGCTGAAAAACCCCCGTCGCTACGAAAAGCCGATCCCCGTCCCCAGGCGAAAGGGGCGGATGATCTGGGTGGACCTCAGCGAGGTGGAGGCTCCCGACTAGCCTCAACCCAGACCGACCCGTAGCCGACGTAGACCACCTGGTCGGGCTCGAGGGCCTCGAGCACCTCGGGGCGGTGGGTGGCCGCCACCAGGGTGATCCCGGCCTCGCGCACGAACTTGGAAAGGCCCCGGGCCACCCGGCGGGCGGTGGCCAGGTCAAGGTGGGCGGCGAGCTCGTCCACGAGGAGGAGCGCGGGCCGCTTGGCGAGCAGGAGGGCCAGGCGGAAGCGCTCTTTTTGGCCGGTGGAAAGCTCCATCGGCCGTGCCCGCCAGAGCACCGCGTCGGAAAGGCCGACCCGGTTTAGGACCTCGATCGCGGCGGTGACGTCGCCGAGTTTCGCGTAGGTGGCTTCGAGCACCGCCCGTTCCCCGAACGCGGGCTCCACCTCGCCGGGCAGGTAGGCGGCGACGCGCCCTTTGGGCCTGACCACCTCGCCCGCGTCCGGAGGCTCGCCGAGCAGGAGGCGAAGGAGGGTCGTCTTCCCCGCCCCGCTCGCCCCCCAGAGCACGCTCACCGAGCCCGGAGGGAAGGCCACGTTTACGTCCCTGAGCACCGCCCGCTCGATCCGCCGGCGGCGGACGCCGAAGGCGAGGAGCACCTCCCGGACCGCCTCGGGAAGCCCCTCGAGGTCGAGGGTGCTTTGGTAGGCCTTCGAGACGTTCCGAAGCCGGACGGGCCCGGAGAGGGGGTCGACCCGGCCGTAGCAGGGGCGGTAGAGCCGGCCGCCGTGCTCGCGGGCGACGGGGTCTTCCTTCAGGAACCGCTCGAGGCGATCCTTGGCCTCCTCGCTCAGGGGGTAGGCGAGCACCGGGCGGCCCGAGGCGGTGTCCCAGAGGTAGCGAAAGCCCGCTTTCTCGAAGAAGGGGTGGAACCGGGCCATCTGGGCGATGGTGCAGCCGAGGTGCTTTTCCCGTCGCATCTCGGGCACGCGGCGCTCGGCCGCCCACTCGAGGGCGAGCCGCACCAGAAGGGAGCCGAGGCCGTCGGAGCGGTAGTCGGGGTGGACGACCACCCGGGCGACGCGGAAGGCGGCGGTCTCCACCCGGTCGAGGACGCGCCCCGCGAGCTCCCGCCAGTCGGCCTCCTTCAGCTCCCCCTCGTTCTGGGCGTCCTGGAGGGCTTCTTTGAGGTCGAAGGTGGGGTGGAACCAGTCCTCGGGAAAGACCCGCTCGCGGATGTCGCGCACCACCTCGCCGCTCGGGAGCCGGCGGTGCATCTTGGGAATCGGCGGATCCAGGCGGATGTAGCCGACGATCCGGGGTTCGAAGGGGAGGCGCTCGGCGAGCTCGAGGATCAAAAACCGGCTCGCCGGGGTCGAGCCCCGGATCTCGAGCAGCCGGGCCCTGCCGCGGGCGCAGGGCGGGCGGGTGTTCGCCGCCCGGACCTCGCCGTCGGGGCAGCGCCAGAGGGCCACGGTCTCGTGGTCGGAGGCGTAGTGGAACTGCTCGAGCTCGGCCACCGCCTCGAAGTCGGACTCAAACCGCGCCTCCCGGGCGCGGAGGTGGTAGCGGTAAAGCGCCCGGCCGGAAAAGCCGAGCCTCGGGTGCTCGACCTCCCTGGAAAAGGGCGGCCAGAGCAAAGCCCCGTCCAGCCGCTCCAGGCGGAAGTCGTCCCAGTCGAGGACCCGCCCCCGGTGGCGGGTGGTGAGCAAAAGCTCCTCGCCCACCCGCACCCACTTCGCCACGTCCCCGGGAAGCAGCAGGCTCCGGCCGTCCTCGAGCCCAAGCCGCCCGTACCAACGCCAATGCACCTCGCGCGACACCACCCGTACCCGCATGCCCCCACTTTACGCGGACGACCCGCCCGCACCGGCGTAAACTATCCCTAAAGCCATGTGGAACCCGAAGGAGCAGGAAATCCTTGCCCCCTTGCTGGAGAAAATCGGGGAAACGATCGGTCCGCTCGAGGGCAAGCGCGTCCTGGTTTTGTGCAACGCCTCAGGGGACGTGGCCTTCTGGCTGGCCAAACGGATGAAGACCGGGCGCGTCGTGGGGCTGGAACTCTCGGAAGAGCAGCTCAAGGCCGCCCGGGCCCGGGCGGGAGACCTCGCGCCCCGGGTCGAGTTCCTCCCCGCCGAGCGTACCCGCATCCCTTTCCCCGACGCGTCCTTCGACGCGCTGGTGAGCGAGTTCATCGTCTTCCCCTCCCCTGAGCCCACCGACATCGGCCAACCCGAGATGGCCCGGGTGCTGAGGCCGGGCGGGACCCTGGTGCTCACCGACGTGATCGCCCAAGGGGCCTTCCCCGACGAGGTAAAGCGGGCGCTCGCCGAGGTCGGCCTGAGCTACTGGTGCGAGGCAAGCCCGGACGACTTCCGGGGCTGGATGGAGGAAGCGGGATTCTTGGAGATCGCGGTCGAGGACCTCACCCCCCTCGTCCGCCGGGCCTGGGCCTGGCGGCGCGCGCACGACCCGGAGGCGGCAGCGAAGCCGGGCTACCGCTACCTCCTTGAAGACGAACGCTTCGCCCTGGGCCGAGGGCTTTTCTACATCCTCGTCCGCGGCAGGAAGCCCGAACGCCCCGGCGCTTGACCGAAAAGGGCCCTCGGTGCTAGATTCAGGCTTGCTTGGGCGGTTAGCTCAGCTGGCCAGAGCGCCCGCCTCACACGCGGGAGGTCACTGGTTCAAGTCCAGTACCGCCCACCACGGAGGGGCCCCGCGGGGCCCCGGTTTTTGCTCTAGTCCGTCCTCACCAGCAAGAAAAACCCCAGGCTCGCTAGGGCGGCGACCGCGGCGCTCACGAAGAAGGGGGCCGCGGGACCCCAAGCGTCCCAGAGCAAGCCGGCCACGAAGGAGGCGGGAAACGCCATCAGCCCTACCACGGTGGCGTAGGCGCCGTAGGCGGTACCCCCCGCCGTCGGGGGGACGAGGTCGGCGACGAACGCCCGGGTGGTCCCGTAGGCCACCCCGTAGTAGACCCCGTAAATCGCGTACACCGCCGCCATCGCCAGGACCGACGAAGCCAGCGCCGCACCCAGGTAGGCGAGGGCGTAGATCCCCCAGCCGAAGAGGATCACCCCCTTGCGGGAGAGCCGGTCGGAGAGGGCCCCGGCGGGCGTCGAGAGGGCGGCGTAGACCAGGTTGAACAGCGCCAGCATGGCGAGGATGTGCACCACGTTGGCCCCGACCGTCTGGGCCCGGAGGGCGAGGAAGGCGTCGGCCGAGTTGGCGAGCTCGAAGAACGCCACCACCCCCAGGAAGACCCAGAAGCGGCGGTCGAGGGCGGCGCGGGGTTCCCGCTTTGCGGGCTGGCCCCGGCGGGGCGGTTCCTGGGCCCACGCGGCGAGGACGAGCACGGCCAGGAAGGCGGGGACGAGGCTAAAGAGGGCGACCCGCCGGAAGGTGGCCTCGAGCAGCCGCGCCTCCTGGCCCTGGATCCAGGCCACCACCGCCAGCGCCCCCAGAACCCCGACCAGCGCCCCAGCGGTGTCGGCGGCGCGGTGGAAGCCAAAGGCGAGGCCGCGGTGGGCCTCGGCGACGGAGTCGGCGATCAGGGCGTCGCGGGGGGCGGTGCGCACGCCCTTACCCAACCGGTCGCCCCAGCGAGCGAGGGCGACGTGGGGCCAGGCGGTGGCGAGGACGAAGCCCACCTTGGAAAGCGCCGAGATCAGGTAGCCGAGTACGGCGAGGTCCTTGCGCCGACCGATCCGGTCGGAGAGGTAGCCGGAAGCGACCTTCAAGAGCGAGGCCAAGGCCTCGGCCACCCCCTCGATCAACCCGATGACCGCGCTGCTCGCGGAGAGGACGTTGGCTAAAAAGAGGGGGACCAGGTTTTGCACCATCTCGCTGGAGACGTCGGTAAGGAAGCTGGTGAGGCTCGCGGCCCAAACGTTTCGGGGAATGCGGGTACCCACGCGCGCTTACCCCCTTGCCGGCCCGCCAGGGCTTCGCCACCCGCGGCGAACGCTGAACGTCCGGCCCTAAGCCTAACCGACTATCATGAAGGGGCATGGAAGCCTACGGGCCCGTCCTCGCCCAGCTCGGCTTCGGCGGCGTCGCCGGCTGGGTCAGCGGCTACGCGCTCAAGAAGATCGGCAAGCTCCTCGCGCTCGTCCTCGGCTTTCTCTTCATCAGCGTGCAGCTCCTCGCCTACGCCGGTTACCTGGAGGTCCACTGGACCCGCATCCAGAGGGACGTCGAGCCCCTCCTCCAGCCGGACGCCCTGAAGGGCTTCTGGGAAAGGTTGCTCGAGGTCCTGACCTACAACCTCCCCTTCGCCTCGGGGTTTGCGGCGGGGATAGTGCTTGGGTTTAAAAAGGGATAGTGTTTTGCGATAATGTTTTGTACCCTTAAACAAAGGGGGCGAGAACGTGAGAAGGTGGGGCCTCTTGTTCCTAGGGTTTTTGGGGCTGACGGCGTTCCTGGCAACGAGCTGCAACCAGCTGGGAAATCCCAGCGAGCAGGCCGTCCAAGCGGCCTTGGGCACCTATAATTACGGAGGACCCAAGCCCGGCATCGCGTTCCTCATTGTCGGCGATGCGCCTATGACCGACCCCGACGGGGTGGAGGTGAAGGTCACCGGTCCAAGCGGATGGAACGATGGTGAACCCCTGAAGGTCCGCCTTTATCATTGGGTTTCCGGCGCCGACTGGTGGTGGTGGGTGCGCCCCATCGATCTTGTAGATGGTGATTATACCTTAGAAAGCGACTTTCCAGAGGGAATTTACCTTAAAAAAACCGTTCACCTCACCGCGGACACCACCAGCCTATTGGCAAGGCCCACGCCTGAACTGTTGGCCACGACGACCAGCGCAACCATCCGCTGGTCCGCGGTACCGGGGGCAGAAGCTTACTCGGTAATGCTCAAACGTGAGGCGGACGACCAGGAACTTGCTCGGTGGCACACGGGAGAAACCTCAATCACGTTCAACCAGCTGGACTTGGCACAGGGTGAAACGTACTACGCTGAAGTCTTCGCCTTCAACGCCCCCCTCACGCGTGACAGTTTCACACCACCGCCTGTTTTCAAAGTTTCTTACGGAAGAACCCCCGACTTCACCGTCACCTCCACGGGCACGCTTAAAGTCCTTCCTTCGGGCTCCGACCAAGCGCCAATCGAGTTCGACCTGCAACGTATGCAATAGCACTTAAAGGCAGCTACTAAAGAGGGCGGGCTTCGGCCCGCCCTCGCTTTAAGAACCCGCTTTCCTATCGCACCACCAGGTTCAAGAGCTTCTTCGGCACGTAGATCTCCTTGACTACCTGCTTCCCGTCCAAGAAGCGACGGACGTTCGGGTGCTCCCGGGCCAGGCGCTTGACCAGGTCCTCGGAGGCGTCGGCGGGGACGGTGATGCGGCCGCGCACCTTGCCGTTGACCTGGACCACGACCTCGACCTCTTCCGCTTTGAGCGCCTCCTCGTCGAGCTCGGGCCAGCCGGCGAGGAAGACCGAGTTCTCCTCGAACCGGTGCCAGAGCTCCTCGGCGATGTGGGGGGCAAAGGGCGCGAGCAGACGCAGGTAGTCCTTGAGGGCGCGCTTATAGACCGGGGAGACCGGGGCCTTCTTGCGGTAGTCGTAGAGTGCGTTCAAGAGCTCCATCAACGCGGCGATCGCGGTGTTGAAGCGGAAGCCCTTGGTGTCCTCGGTGACCTTCTTGATGGCACGGTGGAGCGCGCGCCAAAGGGCCTTTTCCTCGCCCGAGAGCGCGGCCGGGTCGAAATCCTCGGGGGTCTTCTCGAGCTCCGCCCGGTCCTCCTCGAAGCGGCGCCAGACGCGGTTCAAGAACCGCCAGGCCCCCGAGACCCCCTCCTCGGTCCAGACCATGTCGGCCTCGGGCGGGGCGGCGAAGAGGATGGTGATGCGGGCGATGTCGGCGCCCTGCTCGCGGACGAAGGGCCCGACCATCACCCCGTTGCCGAGGGACTTGCTCATCACCGCCGGCTTCCAGAGGTGCATCCGGCCGTCCTCGCCCCGCCGGAGCTCGGCTCCCATCTTCTTGAGCTCCTCCAGGGTGAGCTCGGTCTTCTCGAGCTCAAGCCGGATCCGGGTCTCGTCCGGCAGCCGGACGACCTCGCCCTCGACCTCGACCGGGCCGAAGTCGGTCCACCCGAGCACCATGCCCTGGGTGAAGAGCCCCTCGAAGGGCTCGTCCACCGAGACCAGGCCCATGTCGTGGAGCACCTTGGTGAAAAACCGCGAGTAGAGGAGGTGGAGCACGGCGTGCTCGATGCCGCCGATGTACTGGTCCACCGGCATCCAGAAGTCGGCCTTCTCGCGGTCGAAGGGGAGCCGGTCGTTCTTGGGGTCGGCGTAGCGGAGATAGTACCAGGAGGAGTCCACGAAGGTGTCCATGGTGTCGGGGTCGCGCCGGGCGGGGCGGCCGCATTTCGGGCAGGTGGTCTCGATGAACTCGGGATGAGCCTCGAGGGGGCTCTTCCCCTTGGGGCGGATCTCCTCGACGTCCTTGATCTCGGGGAGCTTGACCGGGAGTTCCTCGAGGGGCACCGGCACCACCCCGCAGTGCTCGCAGTGAACCATGGGGATCGGCGTGCCCCAGTAGCGCTGGCGGCTGATCAGCCAGTCGCGGAGGCGGTAGTTCACCGCCCGCTTGCCTAGGCCCTTTTCCTCGAGCCAGGCGGTGACCTTGGCCTTCCCCTCCTCGCTCGGGGTGCCGTCGAAGGGGCCCGAGTTCACCATCACCCCGGGCACTTCAAAGGCTTCCTCCAAGGGCTCTGGGAGCTCGCCGTCCTTGGGTTTGATGACGGGGCGGATTTCGAGGCCATACTTCTTTGCGAACTCGAAGTCCCGCTGGTCGTGGGCGGGCACCGCCATGATGGCGCCGGTGCCGTAGCCCATGAGCACGTAGTCGGCCACGTAGATGGGGATCTTCTCGCCGGTGGCGGGGTTTTTGGCGTAGGCCCCGGTGAAGACCCCGGTCTTTTCGCGGCCCTCGGCCTGGCGTTCGATCTCGGTCTTTTGCCGCGCGGCCTCGATGTAGGCCCGGACCTCGTCGAGCCGGTCCGGGGTGGCGAGGTGGAGCGCAAGCGGGTGCTCGGGGGCGATCACCATGAAGGTGGCGCCGAAGAGGGTGTCGGGCCTCGTGGTGAAGACCTTGAGGGTCTCGCCGGGGTGGCCCTCGATGGGGAAGTCGATCTCGGCGCCCTCGCTTTTACCGATCCAAGCCCGCTGCATGGCCTTGACCTTCTCCGGCCAGCGCTCGAGCTTGTCGAGGTCCTCAAGGAGCCGGTCGGCGTAGGCGGTGATCTTAAAGAACCACTGCTCGAGCTTCTTCTTCTCGACCAGGGTGTCCTCGTGGCGCCAGCAGCGGCCGTCGATCACCTGCTCGTTGGCGAGCACGGTCTGGCACTTGGGGCACCAGTTGACCTCGGCCTCGGCGCGGTAGGCGAGGCCCCGCTCGAACATCTTGATGAAGAACCACTGGTTCCACTTGTAGTAGTCGGGCTCGCAGGTGGTGACCTCGCGGTCCCAGTCGTAGAGGATGCCCATCAGGTTGAGGGACTCCTTGGCCCGCTCGATGTTCTTGTAAGTCCACTCGCGGGGGTGGAGGCCGAACTTGAGGGCGGCGTTCTCCGCGGGCAGGCCGAAGGCGTCCCAGCCCATGGGGTGGAGCACCTCATAGCCCTGCATCTTGAGGAAGCGGGCCAGGGCGTCGCCCATGGTGTAGTTCTTGAGGTGGCCCATGTGGAGGTCGCCGGAGGGGTAGGGGAACATCTCGAGCACGTAGAACTTCTTCCCCTCCTCCTTCGCCTTCATCAGGCCGATCTCGTTCCAGTAGCGCTGCCACTTGGGCTCGATGGCGTGAGGGTTGTACTTCTCCATGGCTCCTCTCGCGAAAAAGTATACGCCGGGGCCCTTCGCCCCGGCGTCTTCCCGGCCCCACGCTAGGGCCGCCAGTCCCCCGGCGGGAGCCGCCGCCACCGCCGGCGGCGAAGGCGCAGGTAGAAGGCGTAGCCGTAGGCCACGAGGGGCAGGATGAGGGCGAGCACGAGGGCGCTCGCGAGCAACCAGACCGCGAGCAAGAGCCCGAGCAAGAGGGCTACCGCGAGCACCGCCCAAAGAAGCGGCCCCTTTAGTTCCAATACCCGGTAGTCCGTTCGCACGGGTCCAGCCTAACCCCCGCCGGGTGATGAAGATTAGGGCAGGATCTTGCCCGGGTTCAGAATGCCCTTCGGGTCGAAGACCGCCTTGAGCCTTCGCATCCACTCGAGGGCGGGGCCGTGCTCGCGGACCATGTAGCGGCGCTTCCTGAGCCCCACCCCGTGCTCGCCGGAGATTGTACCCTCGAGCTCGAGCGCCCGCTCCACCAGCCGCTCGACGTAGGCCTCGGCCTTCGGGTAGTCCTCCTCTCCCACCGCCACGATGGTGTGGAAGTTGCCGTCCCCCACGTGGCCGAGGATCGAGCCCTCGAGGCCAAGCGCCTCCATCTGCTCCCGGGCGTAGGCGATGAGCTCGGGGAGCTTCGAGAGCGGCACCGCGGTGTCGGTGATCGCGTACTTGCGGCCCGGAAAGAGGTGCACGAGCGCCCAGTAGGCCTGGTGCCGCGCCTCCCACTGGGCCTTCTGCTCCTCCGGAGTCCTGGCGGCGGCGACCTCGAGGGGGCTGAACTCCTCGATGAGCTCGAGGGCCACCTCGCGCTCGGCGGCGAGGGCGGCCTCGGTGGAGGAGTGGAACTCGATGAAGAGCGCGGGGCGCTCGGGGTAGTCCTTTTCGAGGTAGCGGTTCACCGCGCGGAGCGCCTGGTCGTCCACGAGCTCGAGCCGCGCCACCGGGAGCCCCGCCCCCATCAGGGCGTAGGCCGCCCCGGCGGCGTCCTCGATAGACTCGAAGAAGACCCGTAGGGCGTGCACCCGGGCGGGGAGCGGGTGGAGCTTTACGTAGAGCTTGGTGATCACCCCGAGCGTCCCCTCGGAGCCAATCAGGAGGTCTTTTAGGTCGTAGCCGGCGCTCGTCTTCCGTACCGGGCGGCCGAAGCGCACCCGCTCGCCGGTGGCCATCACCGCCTCGAGCGCGAGTACGTTCGCGCGCATCCCGCCGTAGCGCACGGTGGTGGTGCCGGAGGCGTTGGTGGCGGCCATGCCGCCGAGCGTCGCGTTCGCCCCCGGGTCCACCGGGAAGAACAGGCCGTGGGACCGAAGGCGGCGGTTCAGCTCCTCGCGGGTCACCCCGGGCTCGACCACCGCCACGAAGTCCTCGGGGCGGACCTCGAGGATCCGGTTCATCCGGGAGAGGTCGAGGCTCACCGCGGGGCGCTCCACCGGGATCAGATGGCCCTCGATGCTGGTGCCAGCGCCAAAAGGAATGACGGAAAACCCCTCCTCGTTCGCAAGCCGGATCAGCTTCTCCACGTCCTCGGCGGACTCGGCGAAGACCACCGCGTCCACCGGCCGTGCCTCGGGGTAGCCCTCGTCCCGGCCGTGGGCCTCGAGCACCGCGGGGGAAAAACTTACCCGGTCGCCGAAGGCCCCCTTCAAAAGCCCCTGCATAACCCCATGATGCGCGCAACTTTCAAAGCAGGCAAGCACCCAAGGGGCGGAATTTCGCTAGCATTGCGCCCGAGCCATGGTAGAATGGATTCACTCTGAGCGTTCGTCCTCTTCACACCCAGGACGGCCATCCTAAACTCGGAGGTGCGTCATGGAAGGAAGGAAGGAAATCCCGTACGTTCGCCTCACTGCTTTTGCTTGCGGCACTCCTCCTAGGTGGTTGTAACCGCACGGCCGCCCCGGTGAAACCCGATAATGGCTTCAACATCCTGGATCAGGCCGAAACGATTCCCAAGCTCACCGGTCAAGGCCTCGCGGTGGTGCAAGCCCTGGCAAGCACCGGCATAAGCTTGCAAGATGCATCGGAGTCCGACCTCCACGTCGCCACCCTCTTGGCGGAAGACCCCGAGGGCTACCCCCACACCTACTACAACTTCATTGCACCCACCGAGATCGGCGACCCCTGGGACTTTGGAAACGCCCTTCAGGGCGACGAGTGGGCCGACGATCCCAGCGGCGAGCTCTGGCGGGTTGAGGCCATTGGGGCTTCCACCGCTCGCGACGTCCTTACCTACGAGGAAGCCGGCCTCGATCTCCTTATAAAGATCGCCCGCACCGCCGAGGCGATGGGAGGAAAGCAAGCGGTACAACGCCTGGTCACGCTCCAAGGGCAGGACGACCTTTACCTAGAAGACGCCTTGGGCGCCTGGTGGCCGGCCGGCGCCAGCGAACCCTTGGACGACGAAGCGAAAGGGCGACTCCTCGAGGCCTACCAGAGCCTGCACCGAGAGAACAACGACCCGGAGCTCGCGGAAACTCTGGAGAAAAACTGGGAGGAGATCCTCGAGCAGGCTTCGGAGCAATCCCTGGACGCCCGTCTGGTCACCTCGAGCGGCGACCTCAACGTGACCTACGCCCTCATGCGCGCGGAACAAGCGGGCGTAACGTCCCTCGCGGCCCAACCCGACGGGAGCGCCACCCCGCAATCCGAGTGGGACGCCACAACCTGCCACGGCTGGTGGATCTTCCGCGTCTGTTTCCCCGGAGTCTCCGGCGCCCTTCCGGCAAACGCACAAGACATTCCCGGCGGGGCGTTGCAAAAAGCCAAGTACTACGGCTACCCCGACAAGAAGTACAAGAACACCGCGATCTCGGGGGCGGAGATCGAGAACGACGCGATCGGCTGCGGTCCAGCCTCGTTCATCAGCGCGGCCTGGTGGCTCTGGAAGTACCGGGGCGTCCGCTGGTACGGCCAGGCCTACGACGGAACCCCGCCACTGTATACTAAGAACTACTGGAAAACACGCCGCTTTCTACCCTATCCTCAAGGAACACCCCCCTCCCGCATGGCCGAGCCTGATAAAAACGGCCACGCCCTGATGGGCAAGTACATGAACACGTTTGAGTGGTACGGCCAGACCGCAACCCTGCCGAGCTGGTACGCGCTAGGCGCCAAGGCCTGGCTCAACAAACAGAAGAGCGACTACCATACCCCCACCGTGGACGTTCAATACGCGTTCCAGGTAGCCCCCTTCGGTTTCCTCTACCGGGAGAGCTCTTCCATTCCCGCCTACGTCTTTTACACCACCGAAGTCTCTTTCATGGTCCGGCGGGCGGGGCTCTCGCCCGCCAACCCGGTCGTGGCGCTGTTCTGGATACGCGGCAACTCCATGAACGGCCCCCACTACTCGACCATCTGGAAGTACCGCGCGGTCTACTACCCCTTCTTCACCTCGGTCTTGGTCTGGCCGGTGGACGACCCCGACCGCAGCTACAGCATCACCAACCCCTGGGGCCTGGTGCGCGGCGCGTTCGCGTTCGTGAAGAGGTGAGCGAAGGTGAAAGGCTCGAGGCCCGTCGTCCTTTCCACCCTTCTAGCCCTGGCGCTGCTCGGGGGGTGCCGCTGGTCCAATCCTATCGTCGGCTTCGCCATGTTCGATGTTTACAACCATTCCGGCACAACCGAAGTCGGCGATCCCTCAAGCACCCTGTGCACGAAAGGAATTCGAGTGGACATCTACGATTTTTACGATCAAAAGCTATACCACTTAGACACAGTGCCCCCCGGTAAGCATTTGCTACTTGGATTCGGGGCCGTCCCAGAAGATGACCCCCGATACCAAAACCCTCACTACCGCCTCGAGGCCCTCTGCCTCACCGACTCCGGCACCGGCAAGTCGGTCCGCGAGGTCCAGGGCCAGCGGCTTCGCTTCGAGATCCGCCCGCCCAACTTCAAGCCCGGCCCCAACCCCGACGAGGTGGACCCGCCGGGGCCGTGGATCCTCGAAAAGGGGCCGCTGGACTAGCCGGGGTGAGTGCGGTCTTAGAAAGGCTAAGAGGCGAGAAGCCAAGCGCTACCCGGGTCCCTGACCAGCAAAGACGCTGGGAACCCGAACCCAGGTGGGCACCACCCGGGCCACCGGGCCGCGCACGGGGGTCCAGAAGAGCCCTTCCCCGCCCCGCTCGGCGGCCAGGATCGCGTAGCCGAGGAAGCGCCCGTCGCCGGCGAGCAGGGCGAAAAGGTAGCGGGCATCCGCCGCCGGGCGGGGCAAGCGCCGGAGGC
This sequence comes from Thermaceae bacterium, assembly GCA_027023345.1. Classification (GTDB taxonomy): domain Bacteria; phylum Deinococcota; class Deinococci; order Deinococcales; family Marinithermaceae; genus WFXV01. Next base: position 11,187 of record JALVVO010000225.1, on the reverse strand, counting down.
GGGAATCCTTGAAGTGCTCGAGCAAGCGCGCGGCGCGGCGCCGGACCCGGAGGGCGGGAGGCTTTTCCCGCACCCCGGGCGCCACCGGCAGGCGCCGGACGCGAAGGTCCGTTCGCCAGGCGAAGGCGCGGAAGAGCACGTCGTCGAAGACGCCGACCTCGGCCGCGCCCAGAACCTCGATCTGCTGGTAGCGGAGCCGCTCCGCCCGAGGACCGCGGGCGAAGCCGTCGGCATCGGCGACCCAAGGGCCTTCTGCGCCCCGGGCGAGGCGGGCGCTCGCCGCAAGCAGCCAGCCCTCGGCCCCCACCGGGCTCACCCGGCCGACGAGCAGGCGTTCCTCCTCGTGGACGGCGCTCTCCTCGAGGCGGAACCGGGCCACGGTGCCGGGCAGGCTCCCCTGGCCCACATCGAGGTCGAGGAGGTAGGCCCGGCCGAACTTCGCCTCCGCCCGGCGGGCGAGTGCCCAAGCGAGGGTGGTCTTACCGGTGTCGGTGGGGCCGGCGAGGAGGAGCCTCATGCATCCACGGGGACCGGCTTCCCCTCCTCGTCCACCGCCACGTAGACGAGCTCGCCGTGGGTGGCGAGGGTGCGGTCCTTGGCGCCGATGAAGCGCTCCTTGTAGACCTCGACCCGAACGGTGAGCGAGGTCCGCCCTACCCGCTCGACCCGGGCGACGACCTCGAGGAGGTCGCCGACCTTGATGGGTACGTGGAACTCGACTCTGCCGATGGCCACCGTCACCACCGGCTTCTTCGCCCGGCGCACGGCGGCGTAGGAGCCGACCTTGTCCATGAGGCCGACGACGAAGCCGCCGAAGGCGTTGCCCATGGGGTTCGCGTGGGAGGGGAAGACGAGCTCGAGCGTGCGGGCTTCCATGCCCTTTAGGCTACTCCTAGACCGTGCCCCCGAGCGCCCGCACCGCGCGCAACCAGGCGTCCCGCTCGCGGCCCATGGGCTCCTTGGCAAAGCGGTAGTCGTGCTTTTTCTGGAAAACCCCAAGATCGGCGAGGATCTCCTCCAGCCGCGCCCGAAAGCGAGCCTTTTTTTTGCCCTCGGGCAGGCGGGCCAGGTGGTCGAGGCACAAAAACCCCTTCCCCGCCGCGAGGGCGGAAAAAAGCTGGGGCTCGGGTAAGGCCGCGATCGCCGCCAGGTAGCGGGCCTCGGCCTCGGCCTCCACCGCGCAAGCCGGGCAGCGGGGCGGCCGCGGAAGACGCCCTTTTAGCCCCTCCTCTAAAAGGTCCTCAGCAAGGATGGCGAGGGGCAGCGCGGGCGCCTCCAGCCCCCGGGCCACGCCCCAATGATGGCGGCAGAGCCCGCCTCGACGCCGCCAATCGGCGCGGGTCTCGGGATCGTTGATCCCCCCCTCAATCACGCCCGCGAGGTAGGTGCGACCCACCCGCGCGGCCAGCGCACAAACGGCGCAGACGGGCTCGGCCAGGACTTCCAGGACCTCGTGCTCACTCAGGTGCATGGCACCAGGCTACGCCCCCAACATTGACATAAGCATTATCAACCTTTATGATAGCCCTGAGCGAGGTGGGAGCATGAATCTGGAAAAATGGACCGAAGCCGCCCGGCAGGCCCTGGCCCAGGCCCAAGTACTGGCACGGGAGATGAAACACCAAGAGATCGACCTCCCGCACCTGCTCCTGGCCATGCTCAAAGACCCCGGGGGCCTGCCGGCGAAGCTCGTCACCGCCGCCGGGGGCGACCCCGAGGCGATCCGGCGGGAGGCCAGCCGCGAACTCGGCAACAAGCCCCGGGTGGAGGGGGTCGAGGGCGGCACCCACCTCTCGGCCCGGCTGCACCAGGCCATCGAGCGGGCGGAGAAGCTAGCCGCCGAGTGGGGCGACAAGTTCGTGGCGGTAGACCTTCTGCTCCTGGCCATCGCCGAGGTGGGCTTTCCGGGGCTGCCGAGCCCGGAGGCGCTTAAGAAGATCATCCAGGAAGTAAGGGGAGGGAAAACCGTGCAGAGCGAACACGCCGAAGCCACCTTTGAGGCCCTCGAGCAGTACGGCATCGACCTGACCAAGCTCGCCGAGGAGGGCAAGCTCGACCCGGTGATCGGCCGGGACGAGGAGATCCGGCGCACCATTCAGATCCTCTTGCGCCGGACCAAGAATAACCCGGTGCTGATCGGCGAGCCCGGCGTCGGGAAGACCGCCATCGTCGAGGGCCTGGCCCAGCGCATCGTCAAGGGCGACGTGCCCGAAGGGCTCAAAGATAAGCGCATCATCGCCCTGCAGATGGGCTCGCTGCTCGCCGGCGCCAAGTACCGCGGCGAGTTCGAGGAGCGCCTGAAGGCGGTGATCCAGGAGGTCGTCGCCAGCGAGGGCCGGATCATCCTGTTCATCGACGAGCTCCACACCATCGTCGGCGCCGGTAAGGCCGAGGGCGCGGTGGACGCCGGGAACATGCTCAAACCCGCCCTGGCCCGGGGCGAGCTCCGCCTGATCGGCGCCACCACCCTCGACGAGTACCGGGAGATCGAGAAGGACCCGGCGCTCGAGCGCCGCTTCCAGCCCGTCTTGGTGGACGAGCCCAGCGTCGAGGACACGATCACCATCCTCCGCGGGATCAAGGAGAAGTACGAGGTCCACCACGGCGTGCGCATCTCCGACCCGGCGATCATCGCGGCGGCGACGCTCTCCCACCGCTACATCACCGACCGGCGGCTCCCCGACAAGGCGATCGACCTGATCGACGAGGCCGCCGCCCGGCTCCGGATGCAGCTGGAGAGCCAGCCGGAGGAGATCGACCAGCTCGAGCGCAAGAAGCTCCAGCTCGAGATCGAGCGCGAGGCCCTCAAAAAGGAGACCGACCCCGACTCCAAGGCCCGGCTCGAGGCGATCGAGCGGGAGATCGCCGAGCTTGCCAAGAAGATCGAGGAGATGAAGGCCGAGTGGCTGGCCGAGGTGGAGATCCTAAAAGAACTCCGCCGGGCCCAGCAGGAGCTCGACGAGGTCCGCCGCGAGATCGGGCTCGCCGAGCGCAACTACGACCTGAACAAGGCCGCCGAGCTCCGCTACGGGAAGCTTCCGGAGCTGGAGCGGAAGGTCGAGGAGCTCTCCGAAAGGCTCAAGAACGCCAAGTACGTGCGGCTCGAGGTCACCGCCGAAGACATCGCCGAGATCGTCTCCCGCTGGACCGGGATCCCGGTGGCGAAGCTCCTCGAGGGCGAGCGAGAAAAGCTCCTCCGCCTCGAGGAAGAGCTCCACAAGCGCGTGGTGGGCCAGGACGAGGCCATCCAGGCGGTGGCCGACGCCATCCGCCGCGCCCGCGCCGGGCTCAAGGACCCGAACCGCCCGATCGGCTCCTTCATGTTCCTCGGGCCCACCGGCGTGGGTAAGACCGAGCTCGCCAAGGCCCTGGCCGAGACCCTCTTCGACACCGAGGAGGCGATGATCCGCATCGACATGACCGAGTACATGGAGAAGCACTCGGTCGCCCGGCTGATCGGCGCGCCTCCCGGGTACGTCGGCTTTGAAGAGGGCGGTCAGCTCACCGAGGCGGTGCGGCGCCGGCCTTACTCGGTGATCCTCTTCGACGAGATCGAGAAGGCCCACCCGGACGTCTTCAACATCCTCCTCCAGATCCTCGACGACGGCCGGCTCACCGACTCCCACGGCCGCACGGTGGACTTTAGGAACACGATCATCATCATGACCTCGAACCTGGGGAGCCACCTGATCCTCGAGGGGATGAAGGAGGGCCTGCCCTACGAGGCCATTCAGGAGCGGGTCTTCAACGTCCTCCAGCAGAACTTCCGGCCTGAGTTCCTAAACCGGCTCGACGAGATCGTGGTCTTCAAGCCGCTCACCAAGGAGCAGATCGTCCAGATCGTGGACCTCCTGGTAGCGCGGGTGGCCGAGCGGCTCGCCGAGCGGAAGATCGGCCTCGAGCTCACCCCCGAGGCCAAGGAGTGGCTCGCCGAGCGCGGCTACGACCCGATCTTCGGCGCCCGGCCGCTAAGGCGGGTGATCCAGAAGGAGCTCGAGACCCCGCTCTCCAAGAAGATCCTCGCCGGCGAGGTCAAGGAGGGCGACAAGGTCATCGTCAAGAAAGGCGATCGGGGGCTGGTCTTCGAAACCAAGGCCCGGGCCGCCGCCGAGGCCTAACGCCCCAAGCACTCGGCCCCCGGGCGCGCGCCCGGGGGCCAACCTTTTGGGGTTGAAACCTGCGTAATCAACCGATCGCAGTTGAGCCGTGGACTACGCCGCCTTCAACGGGGACCTGGTGCGGTCGCGGGCGCGGGGCGTTGAAGCCACCCGGCGCCTCGAGGAAACGCTCAAGAAGGCCAATCGGCGCTTCGACCCGGCGCTGGCCGCCCCCTTCACCCTAAGCAAAGGGGACGCCTTTCAAGGGCTCCTTAAAACCCCCAGCCGATTTCCCGAAGCCCTCCTTTGGCTGGAGGCCCGGCGCTAAACCCAAAGGCTCTCGGCCCGCTACGGGGTGGGCCTGGGCGCGGTCGAGGGCCTTGCCCGTAGGGGCCGCGCCCCCAGCCCCGCCCGCCTCACCGGCGAAGCCTTCTTCCGGGCCGACGCCGCGCTCGGGGAGGCCCGCAAGCGCCGGGTACTGGCCGCCGTGCGCTCGGCCGACTTCCGCTGGGACCTGGCCGCGAACGCGGTGTTTTTGCTCCTCGACCACATCGCCTCCCGCTGGCCTCCTGAGGTCTGGCAGCGGGTGCTTACCTACCTGGAAACTGGCGACCTCAAGGCGGTAGCCCGGGCGGAGGGGATAAGCTATCAAGCGGTGCACAAGCAGTTCGCCACCCGCAGGGTGCGGGCCGCGCTCCGGGCGCTCTCGGCGTTGGCCCGGGGATGGGAGGAAGCGTGAAGGTCCTTGGACTCGCCCTGCTTTGGCTTTGGGCGGTGCCCGGGGGGAGCCCCTTCGTCCGCTGGGTGCTTGGGCGGGTGCCCCCGTCCGGGCGAAACCCGGCATCAAGCGCTGGACCCGCCACCTCGAGCGCAGCCTGATCCCGACCCTGATCCTCGCCGGCGAACCCGCCGGGGTCGGCTTCGTCTTCGCCGGCAAGGCGATCACCCGCTTCTCCGAACGGGAGCAGGTGGAGTACTACCTCCTCGGCACCTTCGCCAGCTTCACCTGAGCGGTGGTCCTCGCCCTCGCCCTCGTCTAGCTCTCAGCAACGCCAAAAGCCCGGGCGATACACTCCCCCCATGCGACCCGACTTCGACAAGTACCCCTTCCTCGTCGCCTGGGAGATGACCCACGCCTGTGACCTCGCCTGCAAGCACTGCCGGGCGAGCGCCGAGCCCGACCCCCTGCCCGGCGAGCTCACCACCGAGGACGCCATGCGCCTCCTCGAAGAGCTCGCCACCTACCGCCCGAAACCCATCCTCCTTCCCACCGGCGGCGACCCCTTAAAACGGCACGACCTCTGGGACGTCCTGGAAAAGGCCCGCGAGCTCGGGATCAAGGTGGGGATCACCCCGGCGGTGACGCCCCTTTTAACCCACGAGGTGATCGACCGCTTCAAGGAGCTCGACGTCCACGCCATGGCGATCAGCCTGGACGGGGCCTCCCCCGAGACCCACGACACCTTCCGCGGCGTCCCCGGCACCTTCGAGCTCGCGGTGGACGCCCTTCGCTACGCCCGCTCGATCGGCCTTGCCACCCAGATCAACACCACCGTCACCAAGACCACCCGCCCCGAGCTTCCAAAGATCGCCGACCTCGGCCGGGACCTGGGGATTTCTGCCTGGGAGGTCTTCTTCTTGGTGCCGGTGGGGCGGGGGGCCCTTCTCGAACAGCTTTCGCCCGAAGAGTACGAGGAGGTCTTGATCTGGCTCTACCAGGTCTCGAAGACCCACAAGCTCCACATCCGCACCACCGAGGCCCCCCACTTTCGCCGGGTGGTGATCCAGCAAAGGGCGAAGAGCCAGGATGTTGACCACGCCCTTGTCCAGAACAAGCGCGGCGTCCACATGCACGACGGCTACGGCTTCGTCTTCGTCTCGGCCACCGGCGAGGTCTACCCCTCGGGCTTCCTCGCACTCTCGGCGGGGAACGTCAAGGAAAAGCCGCTCCTCGAGATCTACCAAAACTCCGAGCTCTTCAAGAAACTCCGCGACCGCTCGAACTTGAAGGGCAAGTGCCGGGTCTGCGAGTTCGGCGACGTCTGCTGGGGGAGCCGCGCCCGCGCCTGGGCCGAGACCGGCGACCCCTTCGCGTCCGAGACCCGCTGCGTCTACGTACCGAAGGCCTGGCAAGAGGCGGCGGCGGTCTAAAGGGCGGGGGCCGGCTCGCGCCGGCCCCCAAGACCCGCCTAGGCCCTAGGAACCCGCGAAGAGCCCGTAGACCGCCTGGGGGAAGAACCCGAGCGCCAGGATGAGGAAGGCCACCAGGCCCATGGCGAAGGCGGCCAGGGGCCGGACCTCCACCGCCCCCTCCCGCTCCGGCGGCAGGAAGAAGGCAAAGGCCACCAGGCGCAGGTAGTAGTAGGCGGCCACCGCGGCGGTGAGGAGGGCGATCACGAGGAGGGCGTACTGCCCGGCGCGGGCCGCCTCCACGAAGACCAGGTACTTGCCCCAAAAGCCCACGAGGGGCGGCAGGCCCGCGAGGGAGAGGAGAGCGAGCAAGAGCATCCCGGCGAGCATCGGGCTCTTGCGGATGAGGCCCTGGAGCGCGGCGAAGGGCACCCCCTCGCCCGCGTCCACCTGGGTGAGCACGGCGAAGGCGAGCCCTGTGGAGAGCAGGTAGGCGAGGAGGTAGTACCCCACCGCCGGCGCCGGGCTCGGGCCGAAGAGGGCGAGGGCGATGTAGCCGGCGTGGGCGATCGAGGAGTAGGCGAGGAGGCGCTTGGCCTCGCCCTGGGCGAGCGCCGCCAGGTTGCCGTAGACCACGGTGAGGAGCACCGCGAGGGCGAGCACCGCGGCCCAGACCCCGCCGTAGCCGGCCCCGACCACCACGCGGAGGAGCGCGGCGAAGGCGGCGGCCTTGACCCCGGCGGCCATGTAGAGGGTCACCGGGGTAGGGGCCCCCTGGTAGACGTCCGGGGCCCACCAGCCGAAGGGGATCATCGCCGCCTTGAAGAAAAGGCCCGAGAGCAAGAGCACCATCCCGGCGGCAAAGAGCGGCCCCTCGGCCGCCGCGCCTACGGCGAAGCTCCCGGTGGCGCCGAAGTAGAGGACAAGGCCGTAGAAGTAGAGCGCGGCCGCGACCGCGCCGAGGAGGAGGTACTTGAGGGCAGCCTCCTCGCTTTGCTCGTCGTAGCGGAGGGCGACGAGGGCATAAAGGGGCAGGGAAAGGAGCTCGAGCCCCACCAAAATCACCGCGAGGTTCTCCGTGGCCGCCATCGCGAGCGCCCCCATCGCCGAGAAGGCGAGCAAGGCGTGGTACTCGAAGGCCCGGATCCCCGTCTTCTCGAGGTACCCGCTCCCCACCAGGCTGGCAAAGAGCGCCGCCAGCACGGCCACGAGCCCCACTCCGCGGGCGAGCGGATCCAGGGTAAAGAGCCCGAGGAAGGCGCTCTGGCTCGGGGCCACGATCAGCAAAAAGAGCGCGAGCAAGAGCCCGAGCCGAACCCCCTGCTTCACCGCCCGGGGCGGGGCCCAAAGCCCTCCGAGCGCGGCCAGCGCGCCGGTCAGGAAGAGCACGGCGAGCGCGGTCACTTTCCACCTCCGATCGCGGCGACGAAGGCCTGGGCGGCCTCATGGATGGGGCCGCTTAGGAGCTTGGGGTAGACCCCGAGGAAGGCCACCGCCAGGGTGGCGAGCGTGGCGTAGACCCATTCCCCGCCCGAGAGGTCGGCGACCGCCTTCCCCGGCGGCCCGTGGAAGAGGCGCTGGTAGGCGGAGAGCGCGTAAGCGGCGGCGGCGATCACCGCGGCGAAGGCCACCAGGGTGAAGAAGGGGCTCGCCTGCCAGGCCCCGAGCGCGCTCAAGAACTCCCCGGGGAAGCCGGCGAGGCCCGGCAGGCCCACCATCGCCAGGAAGAGGAAGAGGCCAAACGCCGCGAGCGCCGGCGCGTGCTTGGCGAGGCCGTGGGTGGGGGCGAGCTCGAGGGTGCCAAAGCGGGCAAAGAGCCAGCCGGCGAAGAGGAAGAGGCCGCCGGTGTAGAGGGCGCTGGCGGCGAGCAAGAAGAGCGCCCCCACCGCCCCGATCGCGGTCCCAGAGAAGAGCCCGAGCGCCGCCACCCCCATGTGGGAGAGCGCCCCGTAGGCGAGGAGGCGCTTGTAGTCCTTCTGGGCGTAGGCGATCCAGGCCGCCCCGAGCGCGGTGACCGCGGCCAGGAGGAGGAGGTAGGGCTTGAAGGCGGCGAAGGCGGCGGGAAAGAGGGGGATGGCGAAGCGGAAGAAGCCGTAGACCCCCACCTTGTAGAGCGTGCCCATCACGTCGGCGAAGCCCGAGGGGTGGTTCTCCGCGTGGAAGTCGGGGAGCCAGACGTGCAAGGGAAAGAGCGGGGTCTTGACCATGAAGGCGAGGGTGAAGGCGAGGAAGGCGAGCGTCGCCGCCGCGCCCTCGGGCCTCGCCGAGAGGAGGTCGCGGAGCAAGAAGCTCTCGGCCCCGCCGTAATAGCGGGCGGCGAGGATGGCGGCGAGCATCAGAAGGCTTCCCGCCAGGGTAAAAAGCGCGAACTTGATGAGCGCCCGAACCCGGTTCGCCCCGCCGTAGACCCCGAGCAGGAGCAGGCTCGGGATCAGGGTGGCCTCGTAGAAGAAGTAGAAGAGGACGAGGTCAAGGCTTGCGAAGATCCCGAGGAGCCCCGCGGTCATCAAAAGGCCAAGGGCGAGCATCCGCCCCGGTACCTCCTTGACCGCAAGCAGCGCGAGGAAGACGGCGAGCGAGGTGGTGAGCGCCAGCGCCGCCGAGGCTCCGTCGAGCCCCACCGCGTAGTAGACGCCGGCGGGCTCAAAGAGCGGCCGCTCGGCATAAAAGGCCACCCCGGGGGCAAAGAGCGCGGCCAGGGCGATAAGCCCGCTCGCCAGGGTGGCGAGGAGGCCGAGACCGCGGGCGAGCCCGGGGAGAAAGAGCCCGACGAGCCCCGCGAGGAAGGGAAGAAGGAGCATCCAGAGGATCACCGCACCACCCCCCAGAGCACAAAGAGCGCCGCGAAGGCGAGGATCAAGGCGGCGTAGAAGCGCAGGTAGCCGTTCTCTAGCCCGGCGAGGATCCGCCCGAGGAGCCCCACCCCGCCCCCGGCGTAGACGTAGGCGCGGTCGAGCCCCCGGTCGGCGAGGCCAAGACCAAAGGCGAGCTCCTTCGCCGGGTTCACGAGGAAGGTGTTGTAGAGCCAGTCGGCGTAGAAGCCCTCGAGCGCCGCCTGCTCAAAGGCCCGGTACCAGGCGGGGACCTTCTTCTTGAAGTAGTCCCTGAAGAAGAGGTAGCCGAGGTAAAGGCCGACGAGGGCCACCGCCGCCGAGAGGAGGAGCAACCCCCACTCTACGAGCGGCGCGGGCTCGTGGGCCTCAAGATGGGCGAGCGCCGGCGCCAGGAAGGGCTCGATCAGGTTCCATAGCGGCTTCGGTAAGGCCAAAAAGCCCGCGAAAACGGCGCCGAGGGCGAGTACGTCGTTGGGGACCGTCATCACCGGGGGCGCCTCGTGGGGGTGGCCCTGGCCCCGGAACTCGCCGAGGAAGACGAGCGCGTACCAGCGCATCGCGTAGGCGGCGGTGAGGAAGGCGACAAAGAGCCCCGCGAGGTAGAACCCGACCCCGCCGAAGGGGTAGGAAAGCGTGGCCGCGAGGATCGCGTCCTTGGACCAAAACCCGGCGAAAAGCGGGAAGCCGGCGAGCGAAAGCGCCCCGACGAGCCCGTGGAGGTGGGTCCGGGGCAGGTGCTTCTTGAGCCCGCCCATCTTCCGCACGTCCTGCTCGCCCCCGAGCGCGTGGATCACCGAGCCCGAGGCAAGGAAGAGGAGCGCCTTATAGAAGGCGTGGGTCATCACGTGGAAGAGTGCGACCCAATAGGCCCCGACCCCGGCGGCGAGGAACATGTAGCCGAGCTGGCTGATCGTCGAGTAGGCGACGATACGCTTGATGTCCCACTGCCCGAAGGCGGAAAGCGCCCCGTAAAGCGCGGTGAGGAGGCCGACGACGGCGATCCAGTAGGAGACGTCGGGGAGGTTCGCGTAGAGGAAGGAGGAGCGGGCCAGGAGGTAGACGCCGGCGGTCACCATGGTGGCGGCGTGGATCAGCGCCGAGACCGGCGTGGGGCCGGCCATCGCGTCGGGGAGCCAGACCATGAGGGGAAGCTGGGCGCTCTTGCCCACCGCGCCCACGAAGAGCAAGAGCCCCGCGAGGGCGAGCCCCCCGGGCAGCACCAGGCTCCCTTCCACGGCCTCCTTTAGCTCGGAGATCTGCAGGGTGCCGAAGAGGGAGTAGAGCAGGGCCATGCCGAGCAGAAAGCCGAGGTCGCCGATGCGGTTCGTGATGAAGGCCTTGCGGGCGCTCTTCGCGTTCTTCCAGTCGGTGTACCAGAAGCCGATCAGGAGGAAGGAGGCGAGCCCCACCCCCTCCCAGCCCACGAACATCACCGGGTAGCTGTCGGCGAGGACGAGGGTGAGCATCATCGCGATGAAGAAGTTGAAGTAGGCGAAGAAGCGGGCGTAGCCCTCGTCCCCGTGCATGTAGCCGATGGCGTAGACGTGGATCAAAAAGCCGATCCCGGTGACCACGAGCGCCATGTAGCCGGAAAGGGGGTCCAAGAGGAGGGCGAAGGGGATCCCGGGGAGCCAGTCCTCAAGGACGAAGCGGGCCCCGCCGGAGGCGAGCAACGCCCCCACCAGGAGGAAGGAGAGGAAGACGAGCGCCGAGGCCAAGACCCCGGGGAGGGGCTCCTTGAAGCGCCGGCCGAAGAGGCCGAGGACCAGAAATCCGGCTAGCGGTAAGAGGATGACCAAAAGCAGCATGCCCTCACCCCTTTAGCTCCGAGAGGTCGTCCACCAGGGTGGTCTCGCGGGTGCGGTAGATCGCCACCACCAGCGCGAGCCCCACCGCCACCTCGGCGGCGGCGAGCGCGATCAAAAGCAGGGCCACCGCCTGGGCCTCGAGCGACCCCCAAGCCCGGGCGAAGACGACCAAGGCCAGGTTGGCGGCGTTCAGCATGAGCTCCACCGACATCAAGACGAGGATCGCGCTCCTCCGCGCGAGCACGCCGTAGGCGCCGAGGGCGAAGAGGGCCGCCGAAACCAGGAGGTAGAAGAAGTTCACCGCCCACCCCCTTCCCC
>JALVVO010000224.1 GCA_027023345.1 Thermaceae bacterium | reverse complement strand
CACCCACCCCGTGCCCCTGACCCCGGAGGAGATCCGGAAGATCGAACTCCTGGTCAACCGCTGGATCCAGGCCGACTTCCCGGTGAGCTGGGAGCTCATGCCCCTGGAGGAGGCCAAGAAGGCCGGCGCGATGGCCCTCTTCGGCGAGAAGTACGGCGACGTCGTGCGCGTGGTCCGGGTCGAGGGGGCGGCGCCGAGCGCGGGGATCGTCGAGGGCGAGGTGCGCTCGATGGAGCTCTGCGGCGGCTGCCACGTGCGCCGCACCGGCGAGATCGGCTACTTCCTGATCAGGAGCGAGGAGGGGATCTCCGCCGGCGTCCGCCGGATCGAGGCCCTGGCCGGCGAGCACGCGGTGCGCTACGCCCGGGGGCTCTTCGACCGGGTGGCCGCGCTCGCCGCCGAGCTCGGCGCCACCCCCGAGGGGCTTCCCGAGCGGGTGGAGAAGCTCCGCGAGGAGCTCAAAGCGCAGGGCCGCGAGATCGACCGCCTCAAGGCCGAGCTCGCCCGGGCCCAGCTCGGCGGCCCCCGCGGGGCCGAGGTCAAGGAGGCCGGACCCTGGCGCTACGCCGCCGTGCGCCTCTCGGGCCTCGACATGCCCGGCCTTAGGAAGGCAGCCGACGCCCTCCTCGAGGAGAGCGGGGCCGACCTGGTGGCGGTGGGCTCGGAGGGCATGCTGGTCCTAAAGGCCAGCAAGCGCGCGGCCGAACGTGGCCTCTCCGCCGGGGCCCTGATGCGCGCGCTCGCCGAGGTCGCCGGCGGCCGGGGCGGGGGCAAGCCCCAGCTCGCCCAGGGCGGGGGCTTCGACTTAGAAAAGGCTTTCGAGCGTCTCGCGGATCTTCTCGCGGGTCAGCCGGAGGTTTAGCGAGCGCACCACCCGGTCCACTGGCCAGCGGAAGGCGGGCCGGCAGGGGGTGGAATAGGCCTCCTTGGGGGCGAACTCGAAGGCGCCCTCCCGGGCGGTGAAGAGCTCCTTTAGGACCTTCTTGGCCTCGTCCTTGTCGAGGAATCCGTGCTCGCCCTCGAGGCAGCGGATCTCTCCGCGCTTGAGGTACAGGGTGTAGCGCCCCCCGTTTTCCAGGTGCCAGAGCTCGAGCACCCCGGTCTTGCCCACGAGCGCTTGCAAGAGCGCGGGGAAGGGCAGGTCGCGGAGGTTCCCACTGAGCATCTGCCTCGAGTCTACCGCGAGTTCGACCGGATCCCCGTGCATTGGTACCATCGGGGAGTGAAGGTGGCGGCGCTCGACGTCGGCGAGGCCCGGATCGGCCGGGCGGTGGGCGAGCTCGGACGCCCCTTCGCCTTCGGGCGCGGCTACCTGGTGCGGAAGGGGTTCGACGAGGACGTCGAGGCCCTGGCCCGCTGGCTCGAGGCCGAGGGCGCGCGCCGGGTGGTGGTGGGGCTTCCCCTCCGGACCGGTGGCGAGGAGGGGCCGGAGGCCGAAGCGGTGCGGACGCTCGGCGAGGCGCTCGCGAAGAAGGGGTTCGAGGTGGTCTACGAGGACGAGCGCTTCACCACCCGGCTCGCCGCCGAGCGGCTCAAGGCGGCGCCCCGGCGGCTTCGGCGCGAGAAGGGCAAGCTCGACGAGCTCGCCGCCGTGCTCCTGCTCGAGGGGTACCTAGCCCGGCATGGATAGGCTTCCCTACCC
>JALVVO010000223.1 GCA_027023345.1 Thermaceae bacterium | reverse complement strand
CCCCTGGACCCCGCCGCCCCGGCGAGCGCCAGGGCGGCGGGGTCCAGGGGCCAGGGCAGGACGCGGGCGAAGACCAGCCCGGAAAGGCCCCCGAGGACCAGGGTGGGGGTGAGGGGGGCGCCGTAGCCGCCCAGGCCCAGGAAGAGGGCGGCGAGCAGGTAGCGAAGCAGGAAGAGGAGGGCGAGGGCGGAGGTGGAGAGGAGGGGCAGGGCGCCGAGCTCCAGCCAGCCGTACCCCGCGCCGAGCACCTCGGGGAAGGCGGCCGCCACCCCGCCGAGCAGGAGCCCGAGCAGGAGGTGGCGTTGCCAGAAGGCCAGGCGCTGCCCTTGGTGGAAGGCGAGGCGGATGAGCTCGCCCCATAGGTTGGCGAGGAGGGCCACCAGCAGGGTGAGCGCGGCCGCGGCCCAGAGCTCCTCCTGCCCCAGCGTCCCCGGGGCGAGGCGGATCAGGGGTCCGTAGCCGAAGACGCCTCCGTAGACGGCAAAGCCGGCGAAGGCGCCGACCAGGGCCGGGGTGAGGAGGGGGGCCTCGAGCCGGAGGCTCCGGTAGAAGATCTCGGTGGCGAGCAGGGCGCCGGCGAGGGGCGCGTGGAAGGCGGCGGCGAACCCGGCGGCGAGCCCGGCGTGGCCCATGGCGGTGGCCTCGGCGGGGTCCAGGGCGAGGCCGAGCCGCCGCCCGATCCAGTCGCCGAGGACCGCCATCGGGCCCTCGCGCCCGAGCGGGCTTCCGGCGGGCAGCTCGGCCAGGCTTCCGAGCACGTAGCGGAGCTGGGGGACAAGGCGGGCCCGTTCGCCCTCGCGGAAGGCGAGGATCAGCCGGGAGAGCCCGCGGTTCGAGCCGAGCAACGAGGCGGCGGCGAAGAGCAGGGGAAAGACGAGGAGCCCGGTCCAGGGGTTGAGGGCGACGAAGGTCTGCCCCAGACCCCCTTCCCCCGAGGGGCCCGGCGGCAGAAAGCCCAGCACCCGTCCGAGCCAGAAGCCCTCGAGCACCCCGAGCAGCCAGGTCACCCCGGAGGCGAAGAGTCCGGCGAGCGACCCGGCCAGGGCGTAGAGCAAGAGCGCCCGGGCCACGTCACCAGCCTACGACGGCCCCAAGGGGGTCGCCGGGTCGGAGCTCGGGGACCTCGAGGCCGAGCGCCCGGTACCCCCCGAGCACCGCCCAGCGGACCGCGGAGGCCGGCGGCAGGCCCCGGTTCGCGAGGTGGCGGACCTCGTCCCAGACGTCGAGGCTGCCCCCGGAGAGGGCGGAGTCGGTGCCCAGGGCGAGGGGCACGCCGTGCCGTTCGTAGAGCGCGTAGGGGGGAAGGCCGGCCCCGAGGTTTTCGTTCGAGCGGGGGCAGCTCACGAGCCCCACCCCGGCTTCGGCGAGGATGCGGACGTCCTCCTCGCCCACCTGGACGCCGTGGACGAGGAGGGGGCGGGCCTCGAGGACCCCGAGCTCGGCGAGGTACTGGACGGGGGTGAGGCCCGCGGGGTGGAGGTCCTCGGGGACGCCCTTTTCCCGGTGAAAGGCGGCGATGGCGCCGGTGCGGTCCTTGAAGTAGGCGAGCTCGTCCGGGCTCTCGGCGGCGTGGATCTGGAGGGGAAGGCCCTCTTCCCGGGCGAGCTCGACCGCGGCCTTCATCAGGCTGGGCGTGAGCGAGTAGGG
>JALVVO010000222.1 GCA_027023345.1 Thermaceae bacterium | reverse complement strand
CGCCCTCCCCGGAGCGCCCCCAGCTCAACCCCAAGTACACCTTCGAGAACTTCGTCGTCGGCCCCAACAACCAGATGGCCCACGCCGCCGCGCTGGCGGTGGCCGAGTCCCCGGGCAAAGCCTACAACCCCCTCTTCATCTACGGCGGGGTAGGGCTCGGCAAGACCCACCTCATGCAGGCGGTGGGCCACTACGTGATGCGCACCCACCCCCGGGCCAAGATCGCCTACATCTCCACCGAGACCTTCACCAACGACCTGATCAACGCGATCCGCGAGGACCGGATGAGCGCCTTCCGGGAACGCTACCGCTCGGTGGACCTCCTGCTGGTGGACGACATCCAGTTCATCGCCGGCAAGGAGCGCACCCAGGAGGAGTTCTTCCACACCTTCAACACCCTCTACGAGAACCACAAGCAGATCATCCTCTCCTCCGACCGCCCGCCCCGGGAGATCAAGACCCTGGAGGAACGGCTCAAGAGCCGGTTCGAGTGGGGGTTGATCACCGACATCCAGCCCCCCGACCTGGAGACCCGGATCGCCATCCTGAAGATGAACGCCGAGTTCCGGGGGGTAGAGATCCCCGAAGAGGTGCTCGAGTTCATCGCCCAGCGCATCACCTCGAACATCCGCGAGCTCGAGGGCGCCCTGGTGCGGCTCATCGCCTACGCCTCGCTGAACGGGGTCCCGATCACCAAGGCGGTGGCGATGCGGGCCCTCTCCCACGTCTTCACCCAGGAGCAGAAGGAGCCCACCATGGACGAGATCCTGGCCGCGGTCGCCCGCCGGTTCGGGGTGCGGCCCGAAGAGCTCAAGGCCAAGGGCCGGGCCAAGGAGGTGGTGGTGCCCCGGCAGGTCGCCATGTACCTGATCCGGGATCGCCTTGGGGCCTCGCTCCCCGAGATCGGGCAGTTCTTCGGCGGCCGCGACCACACCACCGTGCTCTACGCCGTGCAAAAGGTGCAGAAGGCGCTGGAGAAGGACCCCGCCCTCCGGGCCACGGTGGCGGAGCTGAAGGAGGAGCTGGGCTAGGCTGTGGAAAAGCCTGTGGAAACCCTTGGGGAAATCGTTGTGGAAAGGGTGGGGAAAAGTTCGATGGTTATCGGAAATGTGGAAAACTGGGCGAGCCATCCACAGCTTATCCACAGGCCGGGGGCGGGTTTTCCACAGCCCCGTCCCCAGCCGCCCTTCCGAGCCTTATCGCTCATCTCCCGCTTTTCCCCAGAATCCCCAGGCCCTATGGCGGCTACGCCGGATCTTTTTTCTCCCAAGACCGCAGTACCCGTTAGGAGGTAGGTAGCCATGCGTGCAGGTGTCGCGAAGCGAGCGTTGGCCGAGGCTGCGGGGGTGCTCGAGCGCATCGCCCCCAGCAAACCCAGCCAGCCGGTGCTGGCCCAGATCCGGCTCGAGGCCATCGAGGGGGGGCTCGGCTTTCGGGCCACCAACGGCGAGATCGACCTCGAACTCCAGGTCCCCGCCGAGGTCGAGGGTTCCGGAGCGGCGCTGGTGCCGGCGGCCCTCTTCGGGCAGCTGGTGCGGTCGCTCCCGTCCGAGTACGCCGAGCTCCGGCTCACGCCGGAGGGGCTCGAGCTCGAGGGAGGGCGCTTCGCCACCCGGATCGCCGTCGCCGATCCCGAGGCCTTCCCCCC
>JALVVO010000221.1 GCA_027023345.1 Thermaceae bacterium | reverse complement strand
CGGGGAACTCACCACCGCCGCCGCCCTGCCCCGCCTCACCCTCCCCGCCCGGGGCCGGACCCGGGCCACCGTGCGCGTGGAAACCGGCCTGGCCTCGGCGGCCGCCACCGCCGCCGAGCTGGTCTCCGGCCGGAGCCTGCCGCTCACGATGAGCGGCCGCCTCAGGGTCGAGGCGTTCGGCCAGGGGCTCTGGCTCGGGCCCTACACCCTGCTCCGGGACCGGGTCCGGCTGGCGGTGGCGCTCGCGCCCCCGAAGATCGAGCCGATCGCGGCCGAGGTGCGGCTCGGCTTCGGGACGCTCGCGTTCTCGGTCCGCTACCGGGCGAAGAACGTCGTGCCCGTGGGCTTCGTCCTCGACGGCACGCTCCTCGCCCGGGTGGGCGGCTACCGCCTCGGCGAGGCGCCGATCCGCTTCGAGCTGCCGCCGGCGGGCGAGCGGGAGGGCGAGTTCCTGCTCGAGGTGCCGCTTACGGCCGTGCCCGGCGCCGCCCGCGCGCTCTCCGGGGGCGCGCCCTTCGAGCTCGTGGGCCGGGTGCGGCTCTCGGTGCCGGGGGTGATCGAGCGGACCTATGAGCTCGAGCTCTCGGGGGTCGCCCGGTGACGGGTTCGCGGTTCGACCGGCTGGGCCCCCTCTTCAAGCGGCACGGCCACCGCGTCTACCCGCGCTGGGCCAAGGACCTCTTTAGCCTCTTCATCGCCCGGCTGGCCCGGGGCTCCCGCGTGCTCGACCTGGGCGGGGGCACCGGCCTCTTGGCCGGCTGGGCCAAGGAGCAGCGGCCGGACCTCGAGGTCTGGGTCGCCGACCCCTCGGACGGCATGCTGGCCCAGGTTCCGCGGGGCATCCGCGCCGTCCGCGCCCGCGCCGAGGCCCTGCCCTTCGAGGACGGCTACTTTCACGCGGTGGCCGTCGGCGAGGCCCTCCACCACTTCGACGACCTGGACCGGGCCCTCGACGAGATCTCCCGCGTGCTCGTGCTCTACGGCACCGTCTGGATCTACGACTACGACCCCCGGCCGCTCGCCGGCCGGCTGGTGCGCCTTTTCGAACGGCTCTGGGGCGAGCCGGCGAACTTCGTCCCGCCCGACCGGCTCCGCCGGATCTTCATCGAGCGCGGCTACATGACCGGGCTCCAGGCCGAGGGGTTCCGCTACGTCTTGGTCGCCGAGCTCAGGGAGAAGGCCTCGGGCAGGAGCTCGCCAAGGGTGTAGCGGCGCTTCTCGCCGCGGTCGTTGACGCAGGTCACCGGGGTCTCGGGGCCGGCGAACTCCGCCAGCACCTGGCGGCAGGCCCCGCAGGGCGTGGCCGGCGGGGAGGCGCCGGTGTAGACCACCACCTCGGCGATCCGCCGCTCGCCGGCGGTGACCATCGCTCCCACCGCGATCTGCTCGGCGCAGCGGGTCAGGGGAAACGCGCCGTTTTCCACGTTGGCGCCGGCGAAGATCCGCCCGCTTTCGGTGAGGATCGCCGCCCCCACCGGAAACTTCGAGTAGGGCGCGTAGGCGTTTTCCCGCGCGCGCCGGGCGGCCTCAATCAGCTTCTCTTTCATCCTCGGTCTCCTCCTCGGGAACGGGCTCGGCGCGGACCAGCTCGACTTTCCGCTCGTCGGCCTCGGTGATCAGAAAGCGCCAGCCGTCGAAGGTGAGGACCTCGCCCTCCTTGGGGATGTAGCCGAAGCGGTCGTAGAGGAAGCCCGAGAGGGTCTCATACTCGCCCTCGGGGAACTCCACGTCGAGCACCTCGGCGACGTCGTCGAGCGGGGTCTGGGCGTCGATCAGATAGGCGCCCCCGGCGAGGGGCTGGATCGCCTGCTCGAGCTCGTCGGTCTCGTCGTAGATCTCGCCCACGATCTCCTCGATGATGTCCTCCAGCGTCACCAACCCGGCGGTGCCGCCGAACTCGTCGACCACGATGGCCATGTGGATCTTCCGGCGCCTGAGCTCGAGGAGGAGGTTCCAGACCGGCATGCTCTCGGGCACGAAGTAGGGGTCGTGGGCGATCGCTCCCACCCGCACCTCGTCGAGCCGGCCGTCGTCCACGTAGTCGAGCAGGTCCTTGACCAGGGCGATCCCCACCACGTGGTCGATGTTCTCCTCGAAGACCGGGTAGCGGGAGAAGCGGTGCTCCCGCACCAGGTCCAAGAATGCCCGCAGGTTCGCGTCGGCCCGGGTCGCCACCATCTCCACCCGGGGGACCATGATCTCCTTGACCTGGGTCTCGCCGAGCTCGAGGACGCCCTGGATCATGTCCTCCTCGGCCTCCTCGATCGCCCCCGAGCGCTCGGCGCCGGCCAGGATCAGCCGGAGCTCGTCCTCGGTCACCAGCGGCTCGTTCCGGGGCTCGAGGCCCAGCGCCCGGAGGATCAGCGTCGAGGCCCAGGTGAAGAACCGGCCGACGGGGTAGAGCAGGACCGAGAGCCAGTAGATGGGCCCGACCACCAGCCGCGCGAGCCGGTCGGCGTGGTGGACGGCGAGGGACTTCGGGGTGATCTCGCCGAAGAAGAGGACCAGGAAGGTCATCACCCCGGTGGCGATCCCCACGCCGGCGGAGCCGAAGGCCTTGGTGGCCAGGTCGGTGACCAGGGCGGTGGCGGCGATGTTCACCAGGTTGTTGCCCACCAGGATGGTGGTCAGGAAGCGGGTGACGTCGCGCTCGAGCAGGCTAAAGGGGCCCTTCCCGCCCTCGGCCTCGGCCAGCTCCTTGACCTTCCAGGGCCAGAGCGTGGTGATCGCCGTCTCCGAGGCCGAGAAGAAGGCGGAGAGGGCAAAGAGGAGCACGAGCAGCGCGAGCTCGCCGGGGTTGGCGGGGGCCCCTCCGGCGGCGAGCGCCGGCGCTGAGAGCAGCACCAGGGGGGCCAGGAGACGTCGCGCGCGGGAACTTGGAGGGTGCTCGCTTGCCATCTTCACCTCGCCAGGATCTCCAGGATGGGGGGCAGGAAGAGGTAGAGGCCGAGAAGCAGGGAGGCCAGGCTCGCCACCAGCACCGCGGCCGCGGCGGTGTCCTTGGCCGCCTTGGCGAGCGGGTGGGGGCTCGGGGCCAGGAGGTCGAGGGCGGCCTCGAGGGCGGTGTTCAGGAGCTCGAGCCCGAGCACGAGCCCCACCGCGAGGAAGATCGGGGCCAGGTTCACGCCCAGGACGACCCCGAGGAAGACGGCGAGCGCCGCCACGCCCACCTCGAGGCGGAAGTTCGGCCCCGTGCGCCAGGCGTAGGCGAGGCCCTCGAAGGCGTAGCCGAAGGCCCGCTTGAGCCTAAGAAGGCTCAGAGCGCGCGTATCCTTTCCTGCACCCTGCGAAAGCCTTGCCATTCCTCCTCCGTGGTGTGGTCGTGGCCGAGCAGGTGCCAGAGCCCGTGGGCTACGAGCGTCCAGACCTCGGGCCAGAGCCCGTGTCCGGCGGCCTCCCCCTGGCGCCTCGCGGTGTCCAGGCTGATCACGATGTCGCCGAGGTGCGGCGGGACGAAGGGGTCGCCGGGCTCGAAGGTGGGGAAGCTGAGCACGTCGGTGGCGGCGTCCTCCCCCCAGTGCTCGCGCTTGAGGGCGCGGATCCGCTCGTTGTCGGTGAGGATCACGGTCACCGCCCGGTCGCCCACCCCGAGCTCCTCCATGAGCCGCGCGAGCTTTTCCTCGAGCTCGGCCACCCGCTCGGGGTCGGCGGGAACCTCGGCCACCAGGTCAACCACTTCGGGCTTCCGCCTCCTCGTAGGCCCGGATGATGCGGGCCACCAGGGGGTGGCGCACGACGTCGGCCTCGGTGAAGTAGACGAAAGCGATGCCCTCGATCCCCTTCAGGATCTTCTCGGCCTCGACGAGGCCCGATCGCGCCGCCTTGGGCAGGTCGATCTGGGTGACGTCGCCGGTGATCACCACCTTGGAGTTGAAGCCCATCCGGGTCAGGAACATCTTCATTTGCTCGGGGGTGGTGTTCTGGGCCTCGTCGAGGATGATGAAGGCGTCGTTCAGCGTGCGGCCCCGCATGAAAGCGAGGGGGGCCACCTCGATCACCCCCGACTGCAGGTAGTGGTCGAAGCGCTCGGGGTCGATCATGTCGAAGAGCGCGTCGTAGAGGGGCCTGAGGTAGGGGTCCACCTTGGCCTGGATGTCCCCAGGCAAGAACCCGAGCCGCTCCCCGGCCTCGACCGCCGGCCGAGTGAGGATGATCCGCTTGATGTGGCGGGCCTTGAGGGCGGCCACCGCCATCGCCACCGCCAGGTAGGTCTTGCCGGTGCCGGCGGGGCCGATGCCGAAGGTGATGTCGTTCCCCGCGATGGCCTCGACGTAGCGGCGCTGGCCCGGGGTCTTGGGCCGGAGGCGGCGGGGCAGGACCAGCCCTCCCGGCCGGGCCTCGGTCTCCTGGACCAGGCTCTTCCCCTCCAGCGCGAGCTCCACCGCCCGCTCGATGGTGGGCTCGTCGAGCTCGGCGCCCTGGCGCACCAGGGCGAGGAGGTCCTTGACCACCTGTTCCGCCAGGGTCACCTCCTCCAGGCTGCCCTGGAGCTTGATCTCGCTGCCCCGGGCCACGATCCGGGCCCCGAGCCGCTCCTTGAGCGCCCGGAGCCAGACGTCCCCCCGGCCGAGGAGGGCCATCGCCTCTTCCGGACCGCGAATCTTGACTACCGCTTCGGCTTCCACCGACGACGGGCCCTCGGCTCGGAGAGGATTTCGTGCCATACGACCCCTTCCAGGATAGCACCGCGGTGGAAACGGAGCCCGAGCTTCGGCCGGGCCCCCGCGGGTTTTGGCTCAGGCGGAGGAGGGGGCTCGGGCTCGGGTTCCGGCGGGGGCGCGAGTTGTACCGGGCGGACCCGCGGCCGCTCAACCTTTGGCTCGGGCTCCGGGGGCGCCGGCGCGGGCTCGGAGGATGGAATCGCCACCGGCCGCACCCGGGGCCGTCGGGAATCGGCGGGGGGCGGGGCCTCCACCTCCGAAGGCGGCTCCGGGAGCTCCGCTTCCAAGAGGGGCGCCTCCTGGCTCCCCTTGAGGAGCCCCTTCAGGATCGGCCCCACCACGAAGACGAGCAGAAAGAGGAGGCCTAGTAGGTCGTCCAGGCTCAAGGATTAGTCCTCCTCGCCTTCCTTCGCCGCCCGGCTGATCGACTCCCGCATGTCGGTGTCGGCCTCGATGTTCTTGAGCTGGTAGTAGTCCATGACCCCAAGCCGCCCGGCCTTCAAGGCCTCGGCGAGGGCCAAGGGCACCTGGGCCTTGGCTTCGACGAGCTTCGCCCGCATCTCCTCGACCCGGGCGCGCATCTCCTGCTCGGCGGCGACCGCCATCGCCCGGCGCTTTTCCGCCTGGGCCTGGGCGATCTTCTTGTCCGCCTCGGCCTGGTCGATCTGGAGCTGGGCGCCGATGTTCTTGCCCACGTCCACGTCGGCGATGTCCACCGAGAGGATCTCGAAGGCGGTGCCGGCGTCGAGGCCCTTGTCGAGCACCACCTTGGAGATGCGGTCGGGGTTTTCCAGCACGTCCTTGTGGCTCTCGGCGGAGCCGATGGTGGTGACGATGCCCTCGCCCACCCGGGCGATGATCGTCTCCTCGCCGGCGCCGCCCACCAGCCGGTCGATGTTGGCCCGCACGGTGATGCGGGCGACGGCGATGAGCTGAATGCCGTCCTTGGCCACGGCGGCGATCCGGGGCGTCTCGATGACCTTGGGGTTCACCGAGACCTGCACCGCTTCCAAAACGTCCCGGCCGGCGAGGTCGATCGCCGCCGCCCGGTCGAAGGTGAGGTCGATCCCCGCCTTCTGGGCGGCGATCAGCGCGTCCACCACCCGGTCCACGTTGCCGCCGGCGAGGTAGTGGGCCTCGAGCTTCTCGAGGGGCACGCCGATCCCCGCCTTGGTCGCCTTGATCAGGGGGTAGATGATCTTGGCCGGGGGGACGCGGCGGAGCCGCATGGCGATCAGGGTGATGAGCGGCACCCGCACGCCGGCGGCCCAGGCCGAGATCCAAAGCCCGACCGGCACCACGCTGAAGAGGATGAAGAGCGCGATCAGGATCAGTCCTGCGACGATGACGAGCGTCAGGTCCATCTAGTCCTCCTTCCGTACCACCACGCGCACGCCCTCCACCCGGACGACGCGCACGGTGCTGCCCTTCTCGATGAACTCGCCCTCGGCGACCACGTCCACCTTGCGCTCGCCGAACTGGGCCACCCCCGCCGGGCGCAGGGGGGTGAGCGCCTTGCCGATGGCCCCCTCGAGGGGCTTGAGCCTCTCCTCGGGCGGGGCCTCGCTGGCGATCGCCGAATCCAGCACGAGCGCCCGGCCGGTCCGCGTCCGGGGCAGGAACCGCACCGCGAGCAGGAGCCCGGCGGTGACCAGGAGCACCGCCAGCGAGGCGACGTAGAGGGTTTGGTTGCCGAAGGTGAAGTAGATCGAGGCCAGGATGGCGGCGATGCCGCCGATGCCGGCGACGCCGAAGCCGGGGATGAGGAAGATCTCGGCGAGGAGCAGGAGCACCCCGGCGAAGAAGAGCAGGACCTCGAGCACCCCGCTCATCCCCGCTAGGTAGCCGCCCAGGAAGTAGAGCCCCAGGGCGACGAGCCCCACGGTGCCGGGGATCCCGAAGCCGGGGGTGAGCGCCTCGATGACCAGGCCCAGGACCCCCACCGCGAGCAGCACGGCGGCCACCGTGCTCGAGGTCAAGAACCGCGCCGCTCGCACCCGGGCGCCGGGCTCGACGCGGAGGGTCTCGGGGGCGAACCCCGCCTTCTTGAGGGCCTCCGCCAGGGTGGCGGCCTCGAAGTCGGCGACGCCCAGCTCGACCGCCTTGGCCGCCGAGAGGGTAAGGGGCTCGCCCTTCTTGGTGAGGCCCTCGATCTCGATCTCGGGATCCACCATGGCCTCGGCGATCGTCGCCGGGCGGCCCCGGGCCTCGGCCACCGCCCGGAACTTGCCCTTCATGGCGCTGATGACCTTGCGGTCGGCGGCCTCGTACTTCACCCCGGGGATGACCTTCACGGGGAGCGCGGCGCCGATCTCCGAGCCCGGGAGCATCGCCACCTGCTCCGCGCTGAGCGCGATCAGCGCCCCGGCGGAGAAGGCGTTCTTGACCACCGCCAGGGTGGGGAGGGGGGTCTCGAGGATCCGGTCGGAGATCTTGATGGCGGCGTCCACCCGGCCCCCGGGGGTGTCGATCAAGAAGGCGACCCCGCTCGCCCCCTCGGCCTCGGCCCGAGCGAGCGCCTGGTCCACGAAGACGGCGAGGGCGGGGTCGATCTCGCCCTCGATGGGGACGAGGTAGGTCCTGGCCAGCCCCAACGAGGCCAACCAAACCGCGAGGATCAGCCAAGCCGATCGCACTACCTCCAAGGATACCAGACGGGTAAGCTACGGGCGATGCGACTCGGCATCCTCGGCCACCCGGTGGGGCACTCCCTCTCCCCGGCGATGCACCGCGCGGCCCTGGCCGCGCTCTGGATCGAGGGGAGCTACGAGCTCCTCGACACCCCGCCCGAGCAGCTCGCCGAGCGGCTTCGCGAGGTCCGGGCCGGCTTTCGCGGGGTCAACGTCACCGTGCCGCTAAAGGAACGGGTGCTCGCGCTCCTCGACGAGGTGGACGAGGAGGCCCGCGTGATCGGGGCGGTGAACACGGTGGTCGTCGAGGGCGGACGGCTTCTCGGCGCCAACACCGACGCCGCCGGCTTCCTAAGG
>JALVVO010000220.1:1151-1660 GCA_027023345.1 Thermaceae bacterium | reverse complement strand
GCCACCCGCCGGGGGGCGAGGAGGGGGGCGTAGAGCCAGGGGCCGCCAGCGTAGAGCCCGGCAAGCCGGGCGATCGCCTCGGGGCTCAAGGCGCGGCTTCCCACCACCTCGATCCTTTGAATGGGCAAAGCCAGCCAGCTGAGGAGCACCGAGAGTCCTGCCAAGAGGAGGACGAGGAGGACCCGGGTCACGGCTCCACCTCGCCCCAGATCTCCCACTCCAGCTCCAGGTTGAGCGCCTCTCGAACCCGTTTCACCAGTTCCCATACCTCGCGCGCGGTGGCTCCCCCCAAGTTTACGACGAAGTTGGCGTGCTCGGGGCTGATCATGGCTCGCCCCACCCGCGCCCCCTTGAAGCCGGCTTGGTCGATCAGCCGGCCGGCGGCGTCGCCGGGCGGGTTCTTGAAGGCGCAGCCGGCGCTCTTTCGCTTGGGCTGGCGCTTGCGGGCGGCGTCCACCCGCGCCATCCGCTCGGCGATCTCCTCCCGGGGACGCCGCCTGAGGTCGAAG
>JALVVO010000220.1:0-1141 GCA_027023345.1 Thermaceae bacterium | reverse complement strand
CCGAGCCCGAGGGCCTCGGGGGGGAGGCGGCGGAAGGTCCCCTGGTGGAAGACCTCGACCTCGGCGAGGGCGTCCTTGATCTCGCCGAAGCGGGTGCCCGCGTTCATGCGCACCGCCCCGCCCACGCTGGCGGGGATGCCGAGCAGGGGTTCGAGCCCGGAAAGCCCCTCCCGCGCTGCCTCCTGGACCCAGAGCGGGAGCAGGCTTCCCGCCCCCACCCAGCCGGAGAGCTCCCCTTCGGCGAAGGTGCCGCCGAGCTTGATCACCCGCTCGGGCACGCCGGCGTCGGCGACCAGGAGGTTCGAGCCGTTGCCCAGCACGCGGTAGGGCGCCTCGGTGGCGCGGAGGAGGTCGTCCTCGTTCTCGACGACCCAGAGCTCGGCCGGCCCCCCCACGCCTAGGGTGGTGTAGTCCTTGAGCAGCACCCGCCTTACCTCCACGCCGCCGCCTCCTCGACCAGCCGGCGGGCGAGCGCGCCCACGTCGCCGGCGCCCAGGGTGACGAGCAGGTCCCCCTCCTCCAGGGTCTCGGCCAGGTAGCGGAGCGCCTCCTCGCGCTCGAGGAAGCGGGCGTTCGCCCCCCGGGCCCGGGCCCGCGCGGCGAGCTCGGCGCCGCTCACCCCGGGGATCGGGGGCTCACCGGCGGGGTAGACCTCGAGCACGATGGCCTCGTCGGCCAGGGTGAGGGCCTCGGCGAAGCGGTCCAGGAAGCGGGCGGTGCGCAGGTAGCGGTGGGGCTGGAAGACCGCCCGCACCCGCCGCCCGAGCCCCCGGGCCGCCCGCAGGGTGGCGGCCAGCTCGGTGGGGTGGTGGGCGTAATCGTCGAAGACGAGGGCGCCCTTGTAGCGGCCCACCGGCTCGAAGCGCCGGCCGGTGCCGGAAAAGGCCGCGAGCCCCCGGGCCACCGCCTCGAAGGAAACGCCGAAGAGCAGCCCGGCGGCGGCGGCGGCGAGGGCGTTCAGCACGTTGTGCCGGCCGGGGACCTTGAGCTCGACGGGGCCGAGCGGCCGGCCCTCGAGGGCGAGGACGAAGCGGGCGCCGTGGGGAAGGAGCTCGAGCCCCTCCGCCCGGACCGCCCCCGCCTTGAAGCCGAAGTCGAGTACCCGGGCCCCGGCCGGCCGGAGGGCGAGGAGGGCGGGGTC
>JALVVO010000219.1 GCA_027023345.1 Thermaceae bacterium | reverse complement strand
CTCCAGGTAGTCCGCGGCCCGCCTCCGCACCGCCTCCGGCGGCCGGCCCTTTGGCCAGGGGGAGCGGCTCCCCTCCCCCTGGCCAAAGGGCCGGCCGCCGGAGGCGGTGCGGAGGCGGGCCGCGGACTACCTGGAGGCGGTGCCCCTCACCCCCGCCCAGCGGCGGGTGCTCGAGGCCTACTTCGGGCTCTCGGAGTTGTCGCCGTAGTCCCGGGGCCGGGCCTCGAGGGGCCGGGGCGGGTCGAGGTCACCCGCCTTCCCCGCCCGCTCGGCGATCCGCCCGGCCAGGGGCAGGAGCCGGCGCTCCAGGCTCCCCACTGCCTCGTTGTAGGCCTCGACGCTGTCCTTGAGCCTTTTCCCCACCTTACCCAGGTGCCGGTTGAAGGTGGCGAAGCGCTCGACCAGCTCGCCGGCTTCCTCGGCGATGCGGCGGGCCTCCTCGGAGAGCCGGTGCTGCCGCCAGCCGTAGGCGATCGACTTTAGGAGCGCGAGCAGGGTGATCGGGCTGGCCGGGAGCACCCGCCGGGCCAGGGCCTCCTCGAAGAGGGTGGGGTCGGCCTCGAAGGCGGCTTGAAGCGCCGCCTCGCTGGGTACGAAGACGACGACCAGCTCGGGGGCCCCGGGGAGGCCCCGCCAGTACGACCGGTCGGCGAGCTCCTTGATCCGCGCCCGGAGGGCGGCGGCGTGGGCCCGGAGCCCCGCCTGCCGTTCGGCGGGGTCGGTGGCCTCGAGCGCCTTGAGGTAGGCGGTCATCGGGGCCTTCGCGTCCACCGGGATCGTCCCGCCCCCGGGAAGGAAGACGACGAGGTCGGGCCGGCCCCGCTCGGTGCCGGCCTGGAGGGCGAAGTCCACGTGGGGCGCCATGCCGGCGAGTTCCACCACCCTTTTGAGCTGGAGCTCGCCCCAGTGCCCCCGGGTGCGCTCGGCCGAGAGGGCGGATCGGAGGCGCTGGGCGGCTTCCTGGAGCGCCCCCTGCTCCTCCCGGAGGAGCCTTAGCTGTTCGGCGAGGGCGCGGTAGGCCCCCTCGCGGTCCCGCTCCAGGGCCTCGATCCGGCCCTGGAGGGCGAGGAGCGCCTCCTTCAGGGGCTCGAGCACGCCCCGGAGCTCGGCGGCGTGGGTGTCGAGCCCGCCCTTCACCTCGCGGTCCAGCCGGTCGAAGAGGGCGCGGGCGGCCTCGGCGAGCCTCCGGTTCGCGTCCTCGAGGTTCTTCGCGGCGAGGAGCTGGAAGGCCTCGGCCAGCGTGGCCTTGGCCTCCTCGGTCCAGCGGTGCTTTTCCCGCTCGGCCTCGAGCTGGGCCGAGAGCCGGGCGAGGCGGCCGATGGTAAGGAGGTAGAGCCCGGCGGCGCCCACGCCGACCCCGGCGAGAAAGGCGTAGAGGGGCTCCACCTAGCCCTCCCAGCGGGGGGCCCAGTCGAGGGCCACCCCCAGGTGGTCGAGGATCCGCTGGGTGACGAAGCGCAGAAGGTCCTCCACCGAGCGCGGCCGGTGGTAGAACCCGGGGCAGGCGGGCAGCACCACCGCCCCGGCCTCGGCCGCGGCCAGCATGGACCGGAGCGCGGGAAGGGCGAGCGGCGTCTCCCGGGGCACGAGCACCAGCGGGCGGCGCTCCTTGAGGTGCACGAAGGCCGCCCGGGTGAGCAGGTTGTCGGCGATGCCGGCGGCGATCTTGGCGAGCGTCGTCTGGCTCGCCGGCACCACCGCCATGCCCCGGGTGGCGAAGGACCCGGAGGCGATGGGGGCGGTGAGGTCGTCGTCGGGGTAGTGCCGGTGGGCGAGGGCGAAGAGCGCTTCGGCGTCGAGGTCGGTCTCGGCCCGGAGCACCTTGAGCGCTCCCCGGGTGGCCACCAGGTGGACCTCGACCCGGGCTTCCCGGAGCGCCCGCAGGAGGTCGAGGGCGTAGGGCATCCCGGAGGCGCCCGAGACGCCCACTACTACCGGGGCTAGCGCGGGGGATGCCACGGCTCGCCGCGGAAGAAGCCCCGCACCAGGCCCGCCACCGTACCCCCGAGGAGGACCAGGCCGAGGAGGTTGGGCACGGCCATCAACCCGTTCAGGGTGTCGGCCACCGCGGTGAGGAGCTCGAAGCCTCCGAGCGCCCCCACGAAGGCGAAGACGATGTAGGTGATGCGGTACGGCCAGCGGATGCCGTCGCCGAGCAGGAAGCCGGCGGCCTCCTCGCCGTAAAAGCCCCAGGAGACCAGGGTGGTGAAGACGAAGAGGGCGAGGACGACGGTCGCCACCGAGCTCCCGCCGGGGAAGTCCCAGGCGGCGACGAAGGCCTGGGGCGCGCTCTTCGTCCCCTGCCAGACCCCGCTCGCCAGCACGATCAACGCCATCACCGTGTTCACCACCAAGGTGTCGAGGAAGACCTCGATCACCCCCCAGAACCCCTGGCGCACCGGGTGGTCCACCTGGGCCTGGGCGTGGGCGATCGCCGCCGAGCCCAGGCCGGCTTCGTTGGAGAAGATGCCCCGGCCCACGCCGGCCTTCAGGGTTTGCTGCAGGGCGTAGCCGGCGGCGCCGCCGGCGGCGGCCTGGGCGCCGAAGGCGTGCTGGAAGATGGCGGCGAAGGCCCCGGCGAGCGCGCCCGCGTGCACGACCAGGGCGTAGGCGCCGGCGGCCAGGAAGCCGAGGAGCATGAGCGGCACCAGGGTCTGGGAGAAGGCGGCGATGCGCCGCACGCCGCCCGCGAGGATGAAGGCGGCGATCACCGCCACGAAGAACCCGGTCAGGCCCACCGGCACGCCGAAGGCGGCCTCGAGGCTCCCCGCCATCGCCGAACTCTGGGTCAGGTTGCCGATGCCGAAGGCAGCGAGCGCCGCCAGCAGGGCGTACAGCCCGCCCAGCCAGCGGAGGCCCTTGGGCAGGCCCCGGGAGAGGTAGAACATGGGGCCGCCGGAGACGCTGCCGTCGGCGTAGCGCTGGCGGAAGTGGACCGCCAGGGTGGCCTCGGCGAACTTGGTGGCCATGCCCAGGATGCCGGCGATCCACATCCAGAAGATCGCCCCTGGGCCGCCGATCAGGATCGCGGCGGTGACCCCGATCAGGTTGCCCTGGCCCATGGTGGCGCCCAGGGCCACCATGGTGGCCTGGAAGGGGGTGATCTCGCCGCCGGCGCCGAGCGCGCGCTCGCGGATCGCCCCCAGGGTCTCCCGGAAGATGACCCCGATCTTGGAGAACTGCACGAACCCCGTCCGCACGGTGAGGTAGAGCCCCACCGCGAGGAAGACGAGCATCATCTCCGGGCCCCAGACGTAGCGGTTCAAAAGCGCGTTAAGGCTTAATAGGTCCATCCTCGACCTCCGGCATCACCTTGAGCTTGGTGCCGCGTCCGGCGCGGAGCTTCCTCAGCTCGCGGTCGTGGAGCATGATCCGCTCGGGGATCTGTTCCCGGGGTTCGACCCGGTAGCTGGCTTCCATCCCCCGGGGCGAGCGCACCCTCAGTTTAAACGGGTCCCCGATCTTCTCGGCCCAGCGCTGGTAGAGCTCGAGGTCCACGTAGGCGACCGGGCTCGGGGGGCCGTAGTAGGGGAGGGCGACCAGGGTGACCGGCCCCACCCCCTGGGTGGGAAGGCTGGTGAGCGCCTGGTTCTTGAGCAGCCGGTCGAGCGCACGGGCGCGCTCGAGCACCTCCCCCGGCACCGCCAGCACCTCGGCCACGGTCTTCCCCTCGGCGTCGGCGAAGACGCCGAGCTCGTCGAGGGCGAGCTCGATCTCCCGCCGGCCGGCGGCCTGGCGCAGGGTCCGGCTCCAGTCCTCGGGGAGGTGGGTGAGCTTCTTCCACTCGTCGGCGACCGCCGCCAGGTCGGTGAGCACCGCCTCCATCGAGCCCTCGACGTTGCTCGCGGGTGGGGGCTCGCCGACGTAGGCAAAGCGCCCCTGGCGGAGTCCGGTGAGCAGGATCAGGGCGTCCATGCCCGAAAGCCCCAGGGCTTCGGCGTAGGCCACGCGGCGCCCGGCGAGGCCCACCGCCCCCTCCACCCCGGGGGCCTGGATGCGGAGCGTGCCCCCGCTGCCGGTGGCCAGGGCCTGGAGGAGCTCGAGCAGGGGGAGGTCGGAGAGGTTGCCCTTGAGCATCTCCTTATGCCCGAGTATGCCACGTTTTTCGATCTCGGGGCACCCGGACGGGTTATGCTGCGGGGACCGGGCGCGGTTTGCGCCGAGAGGGGGGCGTCATGGTCAAGCGGCTTTTCGCCTTGGGGATCGTGGCCCTTGCCCTGGTCTTCGGGCAGCGGCTCGAGGTCGGGGGCTGGCTGGGCTCGCCCCCGGCGAGCCTCGGGCCCACCCTGCACCTCGCCTACCCCAGCGGGGACTGGCGGTTCGACGTCTACATGCGGGCGCTCTGGCCCCGCACCGACGAGACCAACGTCGGCCTCTCGCTGGTCCGGGCCTTCGAGGCCGGGCCCGCCGGCCGAGCCGAGGTCGGCTTCCGCGGCCACCTGGGGCTCGACACCCAGTACTGGGTGGAGGGGCAGGCCCGTTTTGCGCTGGCCCGCACCGCGGTCTCGATGAGGCTCGGCTACACCGAGAACCGGACCCCGAGCCACTTCTGGCCCTTCGAGCGGGAGACGCTGGGGCTCTACGCCGACCTCGACCTGAAGTTCCGCGCCGAGAAGCGGCTCTTCCTCCTCGGGGCCTACCGCTTCGAGGACGAGGCCAGCGGGCTCGAGCTCGCCCTCGCCTGGCTCGAGGGGCGGCGCACCTACACCCTGGGGGCGGGGGCGGTGCGGGAACCCACCAACGCCTACGCCCTCCTGGGCCTGCGCGCCCCCTTCGAGGGGGCGATCGTGGACGCCGCCGTGCGCATCGGCGCCCGGAACGAGTTCGCCCTGCGCTACGCCGAGCCCCGGTTCAAGGGGCGGCTCCTGCTCGCCTACCCCGCCCGCGCCCGGGTGGGGGTGAGCTGGGCGGACTGGGCCTTGGACGCCGGCGTGGACCGGGCCGGCTTCGAGCTCTTCCTCCGCTACCGCTTCGAGCTCTAACCCCGCCCGTGGCTCCGGAGCGGGAAGAGACGGGTGGCCTCCTCGTGGGCCGCCCGCTCGGCCAGCGCCGGGGGGATGCCGACCACGTGCTCGAGCGCCTTCTTCCAGGCCATCTCGTAGCCGTAGGTGATGATCGCCCCCAGGGTGGCGGCGAGCCGGGTGAAGGCGGCGACGAGGGCTTCGTGGTCTGCGAGACCCTGGGTCTTTTCCCGCACGAACTCGACCATGTAGCCGAGCATCGCCAGCATCATCGGGTTCGTGACCCCGCGGACCACGTGCACCGGTCCCACGAAGGCAAGCCAGGCGAAGAACTCGTCGTCGTGGGGACCCTTGACGACCCGCTCGTAGAAGGCCGAGAGGGTTTTTTCCCGTTCCGCCCGCTCGCCTTCCTCGAAGACCGCCCGGGTCTCGGGGTGGGCGAAGAGCATGTCGTAGAAGCCCTTGACGAACGCCTCCCGAACCGAGAGGAGGACTTCGGCGTTTCGCTCGAGGACCTCGGCGTCCTTGGGGCCGAAGCGGGTCTCGGGCGGCATGTCGGCGAGGGCCTTCTTGGCGACGGCGTCGAAGTCGAGGGCCTGGTGGGTGGGCTCGGGGCTCATCCCAGCACCTCCGCCATGCGCCCGGCGATGGCCCGGGCCTCCAGGTGCAGAAGGCCAAGGTTGACGTGGGCGGGCGCGATCAGCGCCAGCACCCCCCGTTGCCCCACGGCGTAGACCACCACGTAGCCGTCCCGGCCACGCACCACGGTCTCGGCCAGGGGGCCGAGCTGGGTGGTCTCGGCGATACGCTTGCCGAGCCCCAGGGCGGTGGCGGCCATGGCCGCGAGCCGGGGCGCGTCCTCGGCCTGGGCCACGATGGGCAGGCCGTCGGCCGAGGCCACCACTATACCCTTTATCTCAGGTAGCGCAGTCCTCAACTCAGATACCAGTTGTTCCAAAGCCTCGCGCTTGTTCATAACCGTTCAATCCTCCAGAGCCCCCATTTTAACGAGAGCAGAAAAGTGGCAGACCCCCCAAAAGGGGGTCTTTGGAATACTCCCGGGGGCGATTCTTACGAGCGATCGCCGTGAATGTAGTTTGTAAGCTGATCGATCACGAACTGCTGGTTCTCGATGATGCCCTTCACCACGTCGCCGATCGAGATGATCCCGGCGAGCCGCCCCTCCTCGAGCACCGGCAGGTGGCGGATCTTCTTCTCGGTCATGATCGCCATCGCCTCCTCGATCGTCTGCTCGGGGCGGATGTAGATGACGTCCTCGGTCATGATCGCCCGCACCGGGGTCTCCTTCGAGGAGCGGCCCTTCAGGATGACCTTGCGGGCGTAGTCGCGCTCGGTGACGATGCCCACGGGCCTTTCGCCCTCCGTCACCACCAGCGCCCCGACGCCCCGTTCGGCCATGCGGCGGATCGCCTCGAAGACGCTCTCCTCGGGTCCGATGGTGAAGACCTCGCGGCCCTTCTTGTCGAGCAGCTGCTTGATGGTCATCGCCGTCTCCTTCCCGGTTTCCCCTACTATACCGCGATAGACTGGGCGCATGGTCCGCCACGCGGTGCTTCAGCTGGCCCCCGAGAAGGGCCAGGTTCGGCGCAACCTCGCGCGCCTCGAGGAGGCCCTCGCCGAGCTCGCCGAGGACGCCCCCGAGGTCGTCGTCCTCCCCGAGGCCTACCCCACCGGCTACTTCCTCCAGGGCGGGGTGCGCGAGCTGGCCCTCGCCGCCGGGGACCTCGCCGAGCGGCTCGACGCCATCCGCCGCCGGGTCTGGGAGGGCCCCCTGGACCTGGTGATGGGGTTTTACGAGAAGGACGAGCGGGAGGGGGCCTACTACAACGCCGCCGCCTACTTCGAGCTCGGCGGGCGGGGCCTCGTGCACCTGCACCGCAAGGTCTTCCTGCCCACTTACGGCGTCTTCGACGAGGAGCGCTACCTCGCCCGGGGGCGCGGGGTGCAAGCCTTCGACACCCGCTTCGGCCGGGCGGCGATTTTGATCTGCGAGGACTTTTGGCACTCGATCACCAGCACCCTCGCCGCCCTGGACGGCGCCGAGGTGATCTACGTCCCCTCGGCGAGCCCGGCCCGGGGGTTTTACGGCCCCCGCCCGGCCAACGTCGAGCGCTGGCGGGAGCTCGCCAAGAGCGTCGCCGCCGAGCACGGGCTCTACGTGGTGCTCGCCAGCCTGGTGGGGAGCGAGGCGGGCAAGGGCATGAGCGGCGGGAGCCTGGTGGCCTCCCCCGAGGGGCGGATCCTCGCCGAGGCCCCGGTCTTCGAGGAGGCGGCGCTCGTCCTCGACCTCGACCTCGCGCGCATCCCCCCGGTCCGCTACGACAACCCCATGCTCGCCGACCTGAAAAGCGGGCTTCCCCTGCTCCTCGGCGACCTCAAGCGGGTGGTGGAGGCGCGATGAAGAAGATCTACGGCGTGCCCGGCGGCGAGGTGCTCGAGCTCGACTACCCCGCCCTCGCCGAGTACCTCGTCAGCTTCCTCCGCCGCGAGCTCGCCTGGCGGGGGTACGAAAAGGCGCTGGTCGCGGTCT
Source organism: Thermaceae bacterium (assembly GCA_027023345.1). Classification (GTDB taxonomy): domain Bacteria; phylum Deinococcota; class Deinococci; order Deinococcales; family Marinithermaceae; genus WFXV01. The sequence continues at coordinate 212 of JALVVO010000219.1, read as the reverse complement.
CCGGCGGGGTGGACTCGGCGACCACGCTGGCGCTCGCGGTGCGTGCGCTCGGCTCCGAGAACGTCCACGCCCTGGCCCTGCCCCACGCCGAGAGCGACCCCCGCTCGCTCGAGGACGCCCGGCTCGTGGCCGAGACCTTCGGGGTGGAGCTCGAGATCCTCGACATCACCCCCATGGTCGAGGGCTACGCCCGCCTCCGCCCCGACCTCACC
>JALVVO010000218.1 GCA_027023345.1 Thermaceae bacterium | reverse complement strand
GATCCGGCCGGCCACGACCTCGGCGAGCGCCTCGCGGAGCTCCCGGCGGCGCACGGCGAGGGCGGCTGGCCCGCTCCCCCGCACGCCCCGGGGCAGCCGGTAGGCCTCGGCCCGGAGCTCGAGGCTTTTTTCCCCGTTCCACTCGTGGAGGACCACGCCGGCGGCGACCTCCACCTCGCCCGATAGCCCTTCCCCCGCGTCCCGCCAGCGCACCACCCGGACCCCGCCCAGGAAAAAGCTCACGTGGCGGCCCTCGGCGAGCGGCTTGATCCGATCCGGCCGCCCCCTCAGGTAGAAGAGGGGCTCGGGGTTGCCCTCGCCGATGGGCTCGAGCTCAAGGAGCGCGGGCCAGACCTCGGCGAGCTCCTCCCGGAAAAGCGGCCCGTCGAGCAGGATCTCCGGCGGCCTCGGCGGGTGCGCCCGCACGTAGACGTGGATCGCCTCGCGAAACGCGGGGATTTTTTCCTCCTCGATGGAAAACCCCGCCGCCTGGGCGTGGCCGCCAAAACCGAGGAGGTGCTCCGCCGCCGCCCGGAGCGCCTCGACCGCGCTCACCCCCGCCGGGCTCCGGACCGAGCCCTTGCCCTTTGCGATGATGAAGACCGGTTTTCCCGTCCGCTCCAGGATGCGGCTCGCGACGATCCCCATCACCCCCGGGTGGCCCTCGGGGTCGTGGACGACGTGGGCCGGGTCCTCGGGGTCGAGGGTGGGCAAAACGCGCGCGAGCATCGCTTCCTCGATCCGCTGGCGCTCGGCGTTCAGGCGGTCGAGCCGGTCGGCGAGCTCGCGGGCCTCGAAGAGGTCCTCGGTGAGGAGGAGCTCAAGCGCCGTCATCGGCTCCCCCAGCCGGCCGGCGGCGTTGATCCGGGGCGCCACGCGGAAGGCCACCTCGATCGCGGTCCCCCGGGTGAGCAACCGCTCGGCGAGGAGCCGGAGGCCGAGGTGCGCCGAGCCCCGCACCCGCGCAAGCCCCGCCTGCACCAGCGCCCGGTTCAACCCGAACAGCGGGGCGACGTCGGCGATCGTCCCCACCGCGGCCAGGTCGGCGTAGGCAAGCGGCGGCTCCTTTTCGAGGAGCCTTCGGACCTCCCAGAGCAGAAAGAAGGCGACCCCCGCCCCGGTGGGCTTGGGTCGGCCCTCGAGCGCGGGGTCGTAGGCGGGGTGGACCACCGTCCCCGGCGGCGGGGCCTTGCCCGGGTGGTGGTGGTCGGTGACCACCACCGCGACCCCGTCCTCGACCAGGCTCTTGAGCTCGGCGTGGTTGGTGATGCCGCAGTCCACGGTGACGAAGACGTCGGCGGCCTCGGCGTGCTCGGGGATCCGCTCGGCGCTGACCCCGTAGCCCTCGTCCCGGGTGGGGATGAAGGGGTGCACGTCGGCGCCTAGCTCGGCGAGGCCCTTTACCAAGATCGCGGTGCCGGTGATGCCGTCGGCGTCGTAGTCGCCGTGGACCCGGATGCGCCGCCCCCTCTCGATCGCCTCGACCAGGGTCGCCGCGGCCCGCGCCATCGCCGGCGGGCGCCAGGGGCGAAGGGGTGGGGCGAGGTCCTCCCGGGTGCGAAAGCCCCGGGCATAGAGCGCCGCCGCCACCAGCGGGTGCACCCCGAGCGCCTCGACCAGGGGAAGGAGCTCGCTCGGCTCGGGCCAGGGGCGGGCGCGCCAGACGACGTTCATTCCTCGAC
>JALVVO010000217.1 GCA_027023345.1 Thermaceae bacterium | reverse complement strand
CTCCACCGTGAAGTTCACGTTGTCCCCAGGCATCACCATCTCCACGCCCTCCGGAAGCGTCACCACCCCGGTCACGTCCGTCGTCCGGAAGTAAAACTGCGGCCGGTACCCCGAGAAAAACCCCGTGTGCCGGCCCCCCTCCTCCTTCGTCAGCACGTACACCTGCGCCTCGAACTTGGTGTGCGGGGTGATGCTCCCAGGCTTCGCCAGCACCTGCCCCCGTTCCACCTCGTCCCGGGCAATCCCCCGCAGCAGGGCGCCAATGTTATCGCCGGCAATGGCCTCCTTGAGCACCTTCCGGTGCATCTCGAGACCCGTCACCACCGTCTTCTGGGTGGGGCGGAGGCCGACGATCTCCACCTCTTCGCCCACGGTGAGTTTGCCCCGCTCCACGCGACCGGTGGCCACGGTGCCCCGGCCGGTGATGGTGAAGACGTCCTCCACCGGCATGAGGAAGGGCTTGTCGATCTCCCGTTGGGGCTCGGGAATGTACTCGTCCAGGGCGTCGAGGAGTTCCCAGATCTTATCCACCCACTCGTTCTCGCCCCGTTTGGTGTTGGGGTTTTGGTGCAGTGCCTCGAGGGCCTTGAGGGCCGAGCCCCGGATCACCGGGACCTCGTCCCCGGGGAACTCGTACTGGTTGAGGAGGTCCCGAACCTCCATCTCCACCAGTTCCAAGAGTTCCTCGTCGTCCACCATGTCGATCTTGTTCATGAACACGACGATGTAGGGCACGCCCACCTGGCGAGCGAGCAGGATGTGCTCCCGGGTCTGGGGCATGGGGCCATCGGCCGCCGAGACCACCAGGATGGCGCCGTCCATCTGCGCCGCGCCGGTGATCATGTTCTTGACGTAGTCGGCGTGCCCCGGGCAGTCCACGTGGGAGTAGTGCCTTTTCGCCGTCTCGTATTCCACGTGGGCGGTATTGATCGTGATCCCGCGGGCCTTCTCCTCCGGCGCCTTGTCGATCTGATCGTAGTCCGCTACCTCGACGTTCGGGTTCTCCGCCGCCGCCGCAAACGTGATCGCCGCCGTCAACGTCGTCTTCCCGTGGTCCACGTGCCCAATCGTCCCTACGTTCACGTGCGGCTTCGTGCGTTTGAATTCCTCTTTCGCCATCCTTCTTCCTCCCTGCAGGCCAAGCCCGCCCGCGCGTGGCGGGCGTGGCTTGGACCGCGCTAGCTTGGAGCTCGCGGCCGGACTTGAACCGGCGACCTCACCCTTACCAAGGGTGTGCTCTACCTGCTGAGCTACGCGAGCCCGTGGAGCGGGAGACGGGACTCGAACCCGCGACCCTCGGCTTGGGAAGCCGATGCTCTACCAACTGAGCTACTCCCGCGCGTGGTGGGCAGGGTGGGACTCGAACCCACGAAGGCATACGCCAACGGTTTTACAGACCGCCCCCTTTGCCACTCGGGACACCTGCCCACGCCTCCTTGGAGCCACCCAGGGGAGTCGAACCCCTAACCCCCCGATTACAAGTCGGGTGCTCTACCGCGTTGAGCTAGGGTGGCACCCTGGGGGCTGGGCCGGGGGTTGGGACCCCTGCCCGAACTCCCACGCTAGCATAGCTAGAATACCCTGTCAAGCCGCCCGTTATCGCAAAAAGCCTGCCGGACGGGTATACTCGGCGCGAAGAAAAAGGAGGCACTATGCGAGGACAGATGATGCCCTACCCCCTTACCATCGGTCACTTTCTCGAGCGGGCGGAAAAGCTCTTCCCCAAGGTCGAGGTGGTGAGCCGGCTGCCCGACCGGTCGCTCCACCGCTACACCTACGGCGAGTTCGCGAGCCGGGCCCGGAAGCTCGCGAGCGCCCTCTTGAAGCTCGGCCTCAAGGACGGCGACCGGGTGGGGACGCTCATGTGGAACCACTACGCCCACCTCGAGGCCTACTTCGGCATCCCCATCGCGGGCGGCGTGCTCCACACCCTGAACCTAAGGCTCCACCCCACCGACCTCGCCTACATCATCGAGCACGCCGGCGACCGGTTCTTGATCGTGGACGACGTCCTTTTGCCCCTTTGGGAGAAGGTGGCGCCGCTCGTGAAGAACGTCGAGGAGGTGATCGTGGTGCCGCTCACCGGCAAGCCGGTGCCCGAGGGCTTCCTCGACTACGAGCAACTGATCGCCCCCGCGCCCGAGCTAAAGGCCTTCCGCATCGAAAGCGAGGACCAGGCCCTCGGCATGTGCTACACCTCGGGGACTACCGGCCGGCCCAAGGGCGTGGTCTACAGCCACCGGGCGGTGGTGCTCCACTCGCTGGCCTCGGCCCTCCCCGACGCCCTGAACCTCTCGCAAAACGACGTCCTTCTTCCGGTGGTGCCGATGTTCCACGTAAACGCCTGGGGCCTCCCCTTCACCGCCACCATGACCGGGACTAAGCAGGTCCTCCCCGGCCCCTACCTCGACCCCGAAAGCCTCCTCGACCTTTACGAGCGCGAGCGGGTGACGGCCACCGCCGGCGTGCCCACGATCTGGCTCGGCATCCTCCAAGCGCTGGAAAAGGCGCCCGACCGCTGGAAGCTGGTGCCGGGGATGCGCATGGTGGTGGGGGGCTCGGCGGCGCCCGAGGGCATGATCCGGGCCTTCGACAAGTTCGGCCTTAAGGTGATCCACGCCTGGGGCATGACCGAGACCACGCCGCTCGGCACCGTCAGCTACCTAAAAAGCTACATGGAGGACCTCCCCGAGGACGAGAAGTACCGCATTCGGGCCAAGCAGGGCCTGCCCGTCCCCCTGGTCGAGGCCCGGGGCTGGGGCGAGGAAGGCGAGATCCCCTGGGACGGCAAGACGATGGGCGAGCTCCAGGTCAGGGGCCCCTGGATCGCGGAGAGCTACTACAACCTCCCCGAGGGCGCCGACAAGTGGACCGAGGACGGCTGGTTCAAGACCGGCGACGTGGTCACGATCGACGCCGAGGGCTACATCGAGATCGTGGACCGCACCAAGGACCTGGTGAAGTCGGGCGGCGAGTGGATCAGCTCGGTCCAGCTCGAAAACGCCCTGATGGGCCACCCGGCGGTGGCCGAGGCAGCGGTGATCGCCGTCCCCCACCCCAAGTGGCAGGAGCGGCCGCTCGCGGTGGTGGTCCTGAAGGAGGGAGCGAGCGCCACCGAGGAGGAGCTCAAGGCCTTCCTCGAGCCCAAGTTCGCCAAGTGGTGGGTCCCCGATCGCATCGTCTTCGTCGAGGAGATCCCGCGGACCAGCGCGGGCAAGTTCCTAAAGTCCAAGCTCCGCGAGCAGTTCAAGGACTTCGCGTGGGAGTAATCCGAAGGTGAGCCACGCCCCGGCCTTCTGGCCGGGGCTTTGCTATGCTCCCGGCATGCAGCGGTTCTTAGCCCCCGTCGCCGGGGGGATCCTCCTCGCCCTTTTGTTTGCCCCCGGCGTGGCCCTTTCCTACGGACTCCTCCTCGCCCTCGGCACGCTCGCCCTCTGGCGCATGCCCTGCGGCAAGGCGGGGATCATGGTGCTCCTCGACGCGCTCCTCTTGGTGCTCCTAAGCGGCGCCCGCGAGGCGAGCGGCGAAGCGGCCTTCTACCTCCTCTTGCTCTACGGCGCGGGGCTTTTCTTCCTCGTCTACAAGCGCGCCGCCCTCGACGGCGAGGCCGGGTGCGGCGGGGCCTGCCCCACCCCCCACGCTCCTCATTCGGGCGCGGAATAGGGTAGGTCATGCACCGCTTTCACATCCCGGTGATGGGCACCGCCTTCTCGGTGGACACGCCCTTGAAGGTGGCCAAGTACGGGATCAGCTCCACCCTCTCGATCGTGGACGACGACCTGGCCGAGCGCATGCGCGCGCTCTGGGCGGGCCGGATCGGGGCGGAGTACCGCCCCATCGAAAAGGACCTCGCGAAGGACTCCCGCGCCCGGCGCATCGCTGCCTACCTCGACCTGGTGGCGGAGATCGTGAAGAACGAGTTCGAGGCGCTAAGAAGGGCGCCCCTCCGGGCGGGGAGCGAGCTCGTTCGCTATCTCGAGCTCCTCCCTGAGGACGCCCCCCTCAAAAGGCTCTACCGCCGCTACCAGGCGAGCCGCGCCCCCGAGCTCGCCGCCGAGATCCGCGCCCGCCTCCGCCCCGGCCGGATCGAGGCCAACGTCATGACCAAGGTGGACAAGACGAACTACTGGAAGGGAAAACCCCTTCCGGTGGAGATGAACGACGCCCACGCCGCCGTCCGGGGCTTTGCGAGGAGCAAGCTCGAAGGGGCGCTCTGCCTCTCGGCGGGGCTGAACCCGCGGCTTTACTCCTACCTCGCCCAGTTCAAGGACTTCTTCGCCGACGAGGCGGGCCGGATCAAAAAGGAGCTCATCCTCAAGGTCTCCGACTTCAGGAGCGCCCTCACCCAGGGCAAGTTCCTGGCCAAGAAGGGCCTATGGGTCAGCGAGTTCCGGATCGAGTCGGGCCTGAACTGCGGCGGCCACGCCTTCGCCACCCCGGGGGTGCTGATGGGCCCCATCCTGGAGGAGTTCAAAAGGCGAAGGGAGGAGCTCATCGAGACCCTCTTCGCCCTCTACCGCGCCGCCCGCAAGAAGCTCGGCCTGCTGGTGCCCGAAGACCCCCCGCCGCTCCGGGTCACTGCCCAGGGCGGGGTGGGGAACGCCTTCGAACAACGCCTCCTGACCGAGCGCTACGGGCTCGACTCGGTGGGCTGGGGCTCGCCCTTCTTGCTCGTGCCCGAGGTGACGATCGTGGACGAGGCCACCCGGGCCGAGCTCGTCCGGGCAGGCGAGGAGGACCTCGAGCTCTCCGGCGCCTCGCCGCTCGGCGTTCCCTTCCACGTCCTAAAAAGCGCCACCATGGAGAAGCGCATGCACGCCTGGTACGCCGAGGGCCGGCCGGGGAGCCCCTGTCCCAAGGGCCACCTCGAGTTCAACGACGAATACACCGAGCGCCCCATCTGCACCGCGAGCCGCGCCTACCAGTACCGCAAGATCAAGGAGATCGAGGCAAGCCTCGAGGGCCGGGCCCGCGAGGAGGCGATCGCGCGCGTGCTCGAAAAGCAATGCCTCTGCGTGGGCCTCGCCGAGCCCGCCCACCTTTCCTTCGAGCTCGACGCCCAGATGAACGAGCCCGCCGGGGTCTCGGTCTGCCCCGGCCCCAACCTCGCCTACTTCAAGGGAACCTACACCCTGGAGGAGATGGTGGACCACATCTACGGCCGCGCCGAACTCCCCCTCGACCCCGAGCGGCCCCACGTCTTCGTCAAGGAGCTGAGGCTCTACCGGGACTACCTCAATGACCTCGAGCACGGCCGCTTCGGCAGCGAAAAAGAGCAAAGCCCGGCCTACCGCCGGACCTACCTCGAAAACCTCGCGGCGGGGACGCGCTACTACCTCGAGCACCTGGAGGCGCTCGGCCTTGGGCCCTGGCGGAATGAGCTCGAGGCGGTGGCCCGCGCCGAGCCCGCGCCGGCTTAAGGGCCGCCACTAACCCCCGATCGCTTCCTCGAGCAGCCGGCGGACGAGGTCGGGCGGCGCGGTGCCGCGGGTGGCCTTCATCACCTGGCCCAAGAGGGCGTTGATCGCCTTGGTCTTCCCCGCCTTGATCTGCTCCACCACCTTGGGGTTCTCGGCGACGACCTTGGCGACCAGCTCGCGCAGCGCCCCCTCGTCCGTCACCGCCTTGAGCCCGCGCTCCTCGACGATCCGCTCGGGGTCCGCCCCCTCCATGACCTCGGGGAGGATCTCTTTCGCTACCCGGCCGGTGATCGTGCCCGACTCGACGAGGCGGACGAGCCTCGCGAGGTTCTCCGGGGTGAGGCCGGTCGCCGAGAGGGCGACCCCCCGCTGGGTGAGGTAGCCCTTGACGTCGGCGTTCAGCCAGTTCGCGAGCTTCTGGGGGTCGGCGCCGGTTTTTAGGGCCTCGTCGAAGAAGGGGGCGAGCTCGAGGTCGTAGGCCAGGATCTCGGCGTCGTAGCGGCGCACCCCGGCGGCGACGTAGCGATCCGCCCGCTCGGCGGGGAGCTCGGGCATCTGGGCCTTGAGGGCTTCGAGCCAGTCCCGGGCGATGGCAAAGGGCACGAGGTCCGGCTCGGGGAAGTAGCGGTAGTCGGACTCGGTCTCCTTGGTGCGCATGACGAAGGTCTTGCCGCTTTTCTCGTCGAAACCGAGCGTCGCCTGCTCGACCACGCCGCCTCGCTCGAGGATCTTCCGCTGCCGCTCGATTTCGTACTCCAGCGCCCGCTGGACGCTCTTGAAGGAGTTCAGGTTCTTGATCTCGACCTTGGTGCCGAGCTTTCCGTCCGGGCCCCTTAGCGAGACGTTGACGTCGGCCCGCATCTTGCCCTCCTCGGGGCTCGCGTCGGAGACGCCCAGGGTGCGGGCCACGGCCTGGAGCCGCCTTAGAAACTCCCGCGCCTCCTCCGGGGACTCGAGGTCGGGCTCGGTGACCAGCTCGACGAGCGGCGCCCCGGCGCGGTTCAGGTCCACGAGGGTGGCGTCCGCCCCCTCGGGGTGGAGGCTTTTCCCCGCGTCCTCCTCGAGGTGGATGCGGCGGATGCGGACGCGCTTCTCCCCCAAAAGCAGCGCCCCGTTCGTGCCGATGGGGCGGTCGTACTGGCTGATCTGGTAGTTCTTGGGAAGGTCCGGGTAGAAGTAGTTCTTCCGGTGGAACTGGGTCCGCTCGGGGATCGCGCAACCGAGGGCGAGGGCGAGGAGGAGCCCCTTCTCCACCGCCTCGCGGTTCGCCACCGGCAGGCTCCCGGGGAGCCCCAGGCAGACCGGGCAGACGTGGGTGTTGGGGGCGTCGCCGTAGGCGAGCTCGCAGCCGCAGAACATCTTGGTGCGGGTCTTCAGGTGGAGGTGGACCTCGAGCCCAATCGCCGGCCGGACCATACGGCGGGCATTATAGCCCCCAAAAAGCGAAGCGGCCGCTTTCGCGGCCTCTCTGCTATCTATCCTACCGCGGTATGCGCTATGCGTCAAGCCTATGCAAGGGAACGCGCCCGGGACCGGAGGGTACGGGGTCATTCGGGCTCGTAAAAGCGGTATACGCGCCCGTCAAGGGCGGCCAAGAAGACGCCCCGCTCGGTGGGGAGGGGCGGGGTCTGCAGCTCGCCGAGGCCGGAGGCCTCGAAGCGGAGCTCGCCGCTTTTGGCGTCGAAGGCGAGGAGCCTCCCCTCCTCGGTGGCCACGTAGAGCACCCCGGCGGCGAGGCTGAGCCCGGCGGTCACCCGCCCCACCCGGGCGCTCCAGACCTTCTCGCCCTCGAAGAGGTCCACCGCGTAGAGCACCCCGCCCCAGCTCGCGAGGAAGGCGAGCCCGTACCCCACCGCCGGGGCCGCCCAGACCTCGCCCTCGAGCTCAAACGTCCAGAGCGTCTCCCGGGTGAGGGGGTCGAAGGCGTGCACCTCCCCGGGCCAGGTGGGAAAGAGCACCACCCCCTCGGCGGCGGGCAGGGGGACGTGGATCGGCCCCGCTTCGACCTTGTAGAAGAGGCGGCCGGTGGTGGGCTCGAGCACGTAGACCCAGCCCGACTCGCTGGAAAGGAAGAGCATCCCCCGGTAGAGCGTCGCCCCCGCCGAGAGGTGCCCCTCGGCCTCGAAGGCGTAGGCGAGCCGGCCGTGCTCGAGCACGTAGAGCCGGCCGTCGCGGCTGGGGACGTAGACCCGGCCGCCGGCCTCCAGGGGGGCGGCGGTGATCTCGGCCTGGGCCGAGAGGACGCGCTCGGGCCTCCCCCCCGCGGCCCGGTAGACCCCGCCGTCCCAGCCCGCGTAGTAGAGCTCCCCGGCAAAGAGCGGCGGGGCCGAGACCTCGTCCTCGGCGGGGAGGTAGCGGACCACGTCCCCCTCGACGAGGGCGAGCC
>JALVVO010000216.1 GCA_027023345.1 Thermaceae bacterium | reverse complement strand
GCCCGGCCTCGGCGAGCCTCAGGGCAAAGGAGGGGTTGGTGACCAGTCCCTCCGCGCCGCACCTCCCGGCGAGCTCCACCGCGCGCTCGGCCTCGCCGGGGCCGTGGGGGAGCACCCCCACCCCCGCCCCGATCAGCCCCTCGGAAAAGAGCCAGCCCCCGGCGAAGACGTGGTAGCCGAAGGTGACGAGGGCCACGCCGCTAAGGCCCAGCTCCCGGAAGTAGGCCGCCGTGCCCTCGGCCTGGAGCCTGAGGTCCTCGGCCGAGAGGTACTCGGGCATCCAGCCAAGGGCGGGGCTCGGGGTGAAGTGGACGAGGGCCGTGCCCTCGGGGGCCTTCGGGTTTTCCGCCAGGTAGGCTAGCCAGTCCTCCCGGGTGGTGGGGGGAAGCAGGGCGAGGTCGGCCTCGGTGAACCGCTCGGGATCCACGTCCCCGAGCCTGCCGGCGTAGACCGGGTGGCGCCGGGCGGCCGCGATCACCCGGCGAAGTCTTTCGCTTCGCTCCATGTCGGCAGTCTACCCCGCGTAGAGGTCGGCCCGGGAGGGCGGAAGCGGCACCCGCCCCTCCGCGTCCGGGCGGGCCAGGAGAACCTGATGGATGCTCAGGTGACCGGCGGCGAACGGGTAGGCAGCGACGCTCATGTAGAGCTTCCAGACCCGCGCCCGCCCCTCGCCCACCAGGGCCACCGCCTCGTCCCAGCGGTCACCGAGGCGCTTCACCCAGTGGCGGAGGGTCTTGGCGTAGTGCTCGCGCCAGTCCTCGACGTCGCGAATCTCGAACCCGGCCTCCTCGGCGGCCTTGAGGTGTTCCCAGAGGAAGAGGATCTCACCGTCGGGAAAGACGTACCTCTTGAGGAACTCGCCGGTGGCCAGGGTCCCGCCGAACCGGCTCGGCACCGGACCCCGGGTGATCACGTGGTGGAGGAAGAGCCCGCCGGGCCTCAGGCGGTCGTAGGCGGCGCGGAAATAACGGGGGAGCATGGGCCGGCCTACGTGCTCGGCCATGCCCACCGAGACGAGCTTGTCGTAGGTCCCCCGGTGGTCCCGGTAGTCCTCGAGCAAAAAGCGCACCCGATCGGAAAGCCCCTCCCGGCGGGCCCAATCGTTGGCGAACCCGACCTGCTCCTCGGCCAGGGTAATGCCGGTGACCCGGACCCCGAAGTTTCGAGCCGCGAAGATCCCAAGCCCGCCCCAGCCCGAGCCGATGTCGAGAAGGTGCTCGCCGGGCTTTAAGCGAAGCTTTTTCAGGGTGTGGCGAAGCTTTTTCTCCTGGGCGGCGTCGAGGTCCTCGTCGCCCTCGGGGAAGTAGGCCGAGGAGTAGACCATCCAGCGGTCGAGCCAGAGGGAAAAGAACGCGTTCCCGACGTCGTAGTGGTGCTGGATCGCCTGGCGGTCGCGGGCCTTGGTGTGGAGCCGGCCCCTGAGCCTTGCGGCGAGGCCGGGGCGGGAAAGCTCGCGGCGGAGGAGGGCGGCGTCCTTGAGGGCCCGGGCGAGGCGGGCCGGGCTCAGGGCGGGAGCGGCCCGCTCGAGCGCCCCCAGCAGGGCCTCCAGGTCCCCCTCGACCTCGAGCTCCCCGGCCACGTAGGCCTCGCCGAGGGCGAGGTCGGGCGGGTCCTTGAGCAGCCGGGCCAGCGCCCGGGGGTCCCGGATCCAGACCCCCGCCGGCGGCGCCTCGGTGGCGGGGGCGATCGTCTCCCCGTTCCAAAGCCTCAAGGCGAACGGCGGCCCGCCCGGAAAGAGGTCGGCCACCAGCCGGCGGACGGCGGCGACCAAGCGCTCGCCGGTCTCGACCCTTGGCATGGGGTCCCCCTTTCTTTTAGGGGTATTCTATCACTTTTCCTCGCGACCCGCCTTCAAGACCGCCAGGAAGGCCTCCTGGGGTACCTCGACCTGACCGATCGCCTTGAGGCGCTTCTTGCCCTCCTTCTGGCGCTCGAGGAGCTTCTTCTTGCGGGTGACGTCGCCCCCGTAGCACTTGGCGAGCACGTCCTTCCTGAGCGCCTTCACCGTGGCCCGGGCGATGACCTTGGTGCCGATCGCGGCCTGCACCGCCACCGGGAAGAGCTGCCGGGGGATCACCTCGGCGAGCTTGTCCACCACCTGGCGGGCGACGCGGTAGGCCTTCTCGCGGTGGGCGATGAAGGCGAGGGCGTCCACCTTCTGGCCGTGGACGAGGACGTCCACCTTGACCAGGTCCCCGGGCTTGTAGCCGATCTGCTCGTAGTCCATGCTGGCGTAGCCCCGGGAGATCGACTTGAGCCGGTCGTGGAAGTCGTAGAGGATCTCGCCGAAGGGGACCTCGTAGACGAGCTCGACGCGCTTTCCGTGGTAGCGTATGTCGAGCATCCTGCCCCGCTTTTCCTGGAGGAGCTGCATGATGGGACCGACGTAGTCCTCCGGGGTGTAGACCGAGAGGCGCACGTAGGGCTCGAGCACCGCCTCGACCTTGGTGGGGTCGGGGAGCTCGGAGGGGTTGTGGACCTCGATCTCGCCCCCGTCCTTGAGCTTCACCCGGTAGACCACGTTGGGGGCGGTGGCGATGAGCTCGAGGCCGAACTCGCGCTCGAGCCGCTCCTGCACGATCTCGGCGTGCAAAAGGCCCAAAAACCCCACCCGAAACCCGAACCCGAGCGCCTCCGAGCTCTCGGGCTCGAAGGTGAGGGCGGCGTCGTTGAGCTTGAGCTTCTCGAGCGCGTCCCGGAGGCGGTTGTACTCCTGGTTGTCCACCGGGAAGAGCCCGGCGAAGACCACCGGCTTGGCCGGCTTGAAGCCGGGGTAGGGGGCGTCGGTGGGGCGATGGGCGTGGGTGATCGTGTCGCCCACCTGGGCGTCCCCGATCTCGCGGATCCCGGCCATCAACCAGCCCACCTCGCCCACCGAGAGGGCCTCGGTGTCCTCGATCGCCCCGGGCCGGAAGACCCCCACCCGGGTGACCTCGTAGTCCTTGCCGGTGGACCAGATCCGGATTACGTCGCCGGGGCGCACCGTGCCCTCGAAGACCCGGAGGTAGGGCACCACCCCCTGGTACTTGTCGTAGACCGAGTCGAAGATGAGGGCCTTCAAGGGCGCGTTCGGGTCGCCCTTCGGAGGCGGGATGCGGTGGACGATGGCCTCGAGGATCTCGGGCACCCCCTCCCCGGTCTTGCCGGAGGCGAAGATCACCTCGTCGGCGGGGATGCCGAAGGTCTCCTCGATCTCGAGCGCCACCTCCTCGGGGCGCGCGCTCGGAAGGTCGATCTTGTTGACCACCGGAATGATCGCGTGGTCGTGCTCGAGGGCCAAGAAGAAGTTCGCGATGGTCTGGGCCTCGATCCCCTGGGAGGCGTCCACCACGAGGAGGACCCCCTCCACCGCCGCCAGCGCCCGGCTCACCTCGTAGTGGAAGTCCACGTGGCCGGGGGTGTCGATCAGGTTGAAGACGTAGGTCTGGCCGTCCTTGGCCTGGTAGTGGAGGCGGACCGCCGCCGCCTTGATGGTGATGCCCCGCTCGCGCTCGAGGTCGAGCTGGTCCAGGTACTGCTCGCGCATCTCCCGCTCGCTCACGGCGCGGGTGAGCTCGAGAATGCGGTCCGCCAGCGTGGACTTGCCGTGGTCCACGTGGGCGATGATGGAGAAGTTGCGGATCCGCGACGGATCGGTCACGCCCCTAAGTTTAGCCGGCCGCCTACCCAAGCGTTAGCATGGGGGCGATGCGCGCCCCGACCCGGCTCCGCTACCAGCTCAAGTACGCCGGCATGCCCGCCGGCGAGGAGACGCTCACCTTCGAGAAAAAGGGCGAGGGGTACCGCATGCGGCTCGTCGCCGACGTCGCCCTGCCGCTCCCCAAGACCCGCCAGGAGTGGGAGAGCGTGATGGACGCGCGGGGCCTTCCCCTCCGCTACGTGGAGCGGGTCGAGGGGCGGGGGACGCGGGTTTTTGACCTCGAGTTCCTCCGCGACGAGGGCGTGGTGGTGGGCAAGGACCTGGTGCTCCCCTACGTGGTGGACTACCACGACCCCCTCTCCCTGATCCTGAAGCTCGGCCAAAGCGAGGAGGAGGTCCTCACCCTGCCCATGGTCGGCGGCCGGGTCCACGCCACCCGGCTCCCCGACACCGGGCTCGACTTCCCCTGGGGCCGCATCCCGGTCAAGGTCTACCGTCTCCGGCCCGGGGTCAGCTACGTGTACTACGACGCGGAGGGGCGCCCGGTGAAGTTCGTGCAAAAACTCGGGCAACACGTCTTCGAGGCCGTCCTCACCGAGGCCTTCGAGGGCGAGCCCGAGCCCGAACGGCGGCAAGGCCGCAAGAAACGCAGGAGGAGGCGATGAAACGCTACCGACCCGAGGAGGTGCGGGCGCGCTTTTCGGCCCGCCGGCTGCGCTTCGAGGGAAGCCCCGAGCTCAGGAAGGCCCTCGCCGAGTTCTTCGGCGAGCCCCTCACCCCCGCCGAGGCGGTGCGAAGGATCGTCGCCGAGGTGCGGGAAAAGGGCGACGCCGCCCTCGACGCCTGGAGCGAAAGGCTCGACGGCCACGCGGTCTACGAGGTTCCCAAGAAGCTCTGGCGCGAGGCCTACGACGACCTCCCCCGCGACCTCCGGGAGGCGATCGAGGAGGCCCGGGTCCGCGTCAAGGCCTTCTACAAGAAGGAGCCCAAGGGCGGCTTCCTCGACGCCGGCCCGGACGGCGTCCTCGGCCAGCTCGTCCGACCCCTCGGGCGGGTCGGGGTTTACGTCCCCGGGGGGACCGCCCCGCTCCTCTCCACCGTCTTGATGACGGTGGTGCCGGCGCGGGTGGCCGGGGTCGGCGAGATCGTCGTCGCCACCCCGCCGAGGCCCCACCCCGCGATCCTCGCCGCCGCCTGGGCCGCCGGCGCCGACCGGCTCTTCGCCATGGGCGGGGCGCAGGCGATCGCCGCTCTCGCCTACGGCACCGAGCGCGTGCCCCGGGTGGACAAGATCGTGGGTCCCGGCAACCTCTTCGTCACCCTGGCGAAAAAGGAGGTCTACGGCGACGTCGGTATCGACGGCCTCGCCGGCCCCACCGAGACCCTGATCGTCGCCGACGCGAGCGCGAACCCCGAGCTCGTCGCCGCCGACCTCCTCGCCCAGGCTGAGCACGACCGGCTCGCCGAGCCCTGGCTCCTCACCCCGAGCGAGGCCCTCGCGGACGCGGTGGAGGAAGCCCTCGAGCACGAGCTCAAAGACCTCCCCCGGGAAGAGGTGGCGCGGCGCGCTTTGGAAAACGGGGGAATCGTGCTCGTGGAAAACCTCGAAGAGGCCCTGGAGCTTGCGAACCTCTACGCCCCCGAGCACCTCTGCCTCTCGGTCGAGGACCCCTACGCCTGGCTCGGCCGGGTGCAGAACGCGGGCGGGGTCTTTTTGGGCGAGCACTCGGGCGAAGCCCTCGGCGACTACCTCGCCGGCCCCAGCCACGTCATGCCCACCTCGGGCACCGCCCGCTACTCGGCGGCGCTCGCGGTGCGGGACTTCGTGAAGGCGATCCCGGTGGTGGGCCTCGCCCCCGAAGCGGCGGCCAGGCTTTCGGCCCCCGCCGCCCTCCTCGCCCGGGCCGAGGGGCTCGAAGCGCACGCAAGGGCGTTGGAGAAGAGGAGTACGTAGTGCGTAGTGCGTGGTGCGTGGTTATTTGCTCTACCACGTACTACGCACCACGTACCACGCAGCGGCTACAGCTTGTACCCAAACCGCCTCAATAGCTCCTTCCGAGCTTTCTCGTGCTCCTCGCCCTCGACCCCAAGCGGCGTAAGGCCGTCGAGGACGCCGAGGACGCCGCGCTGGTCGCCCTCCTCGACCACCACGACCTGAACCGGGTTCGCGGTGGCGGCGAAGAGCGTCACCACCTCGGGCACCTGCCGGAGGTAGGGGAGCACGTTGATGGGATAGACCCCTGGGCCCAACATCACCAGGAAGAAGTGCCCCGCGCCCACCGCGAGCGCGTTCTTCACCGCGAGCCGAACGAGCGCGTCGTCCGTCCCCGAGCGGCGCACCAGGCGCTCCTGGCTCGCCTCGTTGAAGGCGAGGCCGAACTTGATCCCGGGCACCGCGTTCACCATCGCCTCGTGCACGTCCTCCACCGTCTTGATGAAGTGGGCGTGGCCGAGGATGACGTTGACCTCCTCGGGCTTCTCGATCGGGACCAGCTTAAGTTCCATGCCTCCCATTCTAGGGCCGGCCCCCGCCGGGTAGGATGAAGGCATGGACCTCCTGGAGAAGGCGGTGGCGGGGAAGAGGCTTTCCCTGGAGGAGATCGAGGCCCTCTTCGACTACCCCCTGCCCGAGCTCGCCGCCGCCGCCCACGAGCGAAGGCTCGCGGTCACCGACCCGAGCATCGTCACCTACCTGATCGACCGCAACATCAACTACACCAACGTCTGCACCGTGGGCTGCCCCTACTGCGCCTTCTGGCGGAGCAAGAACCACCCCGAGGCCTACGTGCAGAGCTACGAGGAGATCTCCCGAAGGGTGGCCGAGCTCGAGGCCGTGGGAGGGCGGCGCATCCTGCTCCAGGGCGGCGTGCACCCCGAGCTCCCCCTCTCCTGGTACGAGGAGCTGCTCCGGTACCTCAAGGCCCGCCACCCCGAGGTCCGCGTCGACGCCTTCAGCCCGGAGGAGATTTTGGGGCTCGAGCGCCTCACCGGCCTCGACGCCCGCGAGATCCTCGCCCGGCTCAAAGCGGCGGGGCTCGACGGCATGCCCGGCGCCGGGGCCGAGATCCTGGTGGACGAGGTCCGCCACAAAGCGGCGAAGCGCCGCATCCCCACCGCCGACTGGTTCCGCATCGTGGACGCTGCCCAGTCGCTCGGCCTCTACACCCTGGCCAGCATGGTGATCGGCTTTGGCGAGGGGCCGAGGGAGCGGGCGATCCACCTGGTCCGGATCCGGGAGCAGGAGGACCGGGCAAGGGAGCGCTACGGCCGGGGATTTGCCGCCTTCGCCATGTGGACCCTCCAAACCAAACAGACCGCCTACGCCGGCAAGGCCCCCGAGGCGAGCCCCCACGAGTACCTGAAAACCCTGGCGGTGGGCCGGCTCGCCCTCGACAACATCAAAAACCACCAGGCCTCCTGGCCCACGATGGGGTTCCGGGTGGCCCAGACCGCGCTTTTTTATGGGGCCAACGACTTCGGCTCGACGATGCTCGAGGAGAACGTGGTCTCGGCCGCCGGCGGCTACGACCGCACCCACGCCACCGTCGCCCAGATCCAGCGCCTCATCCGCGCCGCCGGCTTCACCCCGGCCGAGCGGGACGTGTTCTATAACATTCTCAGGATCTTCGAGCCCCAAGCGGTGTGATGGAGGTCTGGAGCGCCCCGTTTGCGATCTTCGGCCCCGAGGGGGTCCTAAAGGAGGGGGCGCTCCTCACCGACGGCAAAAGGATCCTCGCCCTGGGGGAGCGGGAAGCCCTCCTAAAAGCCCACCCCACCGCAAGCTTACGGCGCTTTTCCACCTACCTCGGGCTGGAGGCGGCCAACGCCCACACCCACCTCGACCTGGGCCTTGGCCCCGTCTTCCGGGGCCCCTTCATGGACTTCGTCTTGAAGGCGGTCTTTCCCCGGAACGCCCTCCGGGGGCTCACCCTCGCCCGGGAGGCGGCGGCCGCCGCCCGCCAGCGGGCCCTCGGCGACATCGTGGCGAAGGACGACGGAACCCTAGAGTGGTGGCTGACGGAGGCGCCCTTTGAGGGGGTCGCGTTCCTCGAGGTCCTCGGCCTTTTGCCCCCGGAGAAGGAGCGGGACTACCTGGCCCGGCTCCGGGCCACGGTGGCGCGGCTCAAGAAGCTTGAGCGAAAAGGAGGCCCCCGGCTCGGCCTCTCCCCCCACGCCCCCTACT
>JALVVO010000215.1 GCA_027023345.1 Thermaceae bacterium | reverse complement strand
CGCCCGTCCACGGCGCGGATCCCGGCGTCGGTCTCGGACCCGTCGGCGATCCTCGGGCGGACCTCGAAGAGCGAGACCAGCCTCGAAAACGAGGTCCGCCCCCGCTGGAAGAACCCGAGCACCCAGGCGATCCCGAGCACCGGCCAGGTGAGCAGCCCGAGGTAGGCGTTGAACTGGACGAAGGCCCCGAGCGTCATGCGACCGGCGACGACCTCGCGGCCGCCGAGGTAGAGGAGCACGAGCACCGCCGCCCCCAAAATCAGGCTCATCGCCGCGTGCATCGGCCCCTCCACCAGGGCGCGGCCGAGGTTTTTCCGCACGTACTCGCGGTTCAGGGCCAGGAAACGCTCGCGCTCGCGGTCTTCGAGGCCGAACCCCTTGATCACCCGGACGCCGGCGAGGTCCTCCTCCACCCGGGCGGTGATCCGGTCGTAGACCTCCTGCGCCTCGGCCCAGCGCTTCTCCTCGAGGCGCACGAAGATCCGGGCGGCGAGGAGGGCGGGCAGGGCGAAGAGGCTCACCCAGAGCGCGAGGCGGGCGTTCACCGCGAACATGGCGGCGAAGGCGGCGACGACGAAGAGCCCCACCCGGAAGCCCATGTTGACCCCCGGCCCGAGCATGTCCCGGACCGCCTGGAGGTCGGTGTTAAGCCGGTTCATCAGGTCGCCCACCGAGCGGCGGTGGTAGAAGGCGGGGTCGAGGGTCAAGAGGTGGGCGAAGATCGCCCGGCGGAGGTCGGCCTCGACCTGGCGGCTGGCGACGATGGCGACGCGGCGCTGGGCCCAGGAGAAGAACAAGGCCCCCGCGCTCACGAGGAGGAGCCCCGCGAGGTAGCCGAGGTACGGGCGCCCCTCCCGGATCGCGTCCACCGCCAGGCGGAGGAAGAAAGGGGCGGCGACCGAGCCGGCCATGGCCAGCAGGCCGAAGAGGAGCCCGAAGACGTACTTCCAGGCGTAGGGGCGGACGTAGGCGATGACCGACCGGTCAGTTCTCACCGAGGACCATTCTAGCCCGGCGGAGGACCTCCGCCGGGTCCTCATCCAGCGCGACCGGCAGGGCGGGCTTGGTCAGGCGCTCGGCGATCCAGCGGGCCACCCGGGCGCTGCCCTCGCAGGCCCCCTCGTAGAGGAGGACCACCGCCCGCACGTCGTGGCGCCGGGCGAGGGCGTGGGCCGCCCCCGCCCACTCGAGGTCGGTGGGGAGCCTGAGCCGCAGCCCGAGCCGCGCCCCCTCGTCCCGGAGCTCGGCGGGGGCGCGGCCTGAGAGGGTCAGGCCTAAAGGTTGGAGGGCCTCGCGGAGGCCGGCGTAGAGCCGTTCCTCCTCGAGCACGTAGGGCGGGGCGGCGAGCCCCAGCGCCCCCTCCGGCGCCGCCCAGGGGGGGCGAAAAGGGCCCGGCGGCGCCACCTTGGCCCGGGTGCGCTCGAGCGCGAGCCGCACCCGCTGGGGGTTCTCGACGAGGACCGCCCCGATCTCCGCCGCCCGCGAAAGCGTCCCCTCCCCGAGCTCGCCGGGCACCCCCCAAAGGGGCGGGAGCCCGGGGACGAAGACCGGCGCCACCGCGGCGAGGTCCCGCACCCAGGGGCAGGCCCCGCTCCCCCGCTCGGCCTCGACCCCGAGCTGGATGTCGGGGAGGAGGATCCGGTCGGCCCCCCTCGCCTTCAGCTCGGCGATCCGCCCGAGCGCCGCCCGCCCGGCCTCGCCC
>JALVVO010000214.1 GCA_027023345.1 Thermaceae bacterium | reverse complement strand
GAGATCTCGGGCAAGGTGGCCAGGGAGGGGGAGGAGGTGGGCTGGATCGGCGCCCTCCACCCCGAGCTCGCGGAGGCGCTGGAGCTCGAGCCCCCGGCGCTCTTCGAGCTCAAACTCCCCTTGAAGCGGGGAGCGCGCGCGTTCCAGGACCTCCCCAAGTTCCCCGCCGCCACCCGGGACCTCGCGGTGGTGGTGCCCAAGGGCACGACCCACGCCGAGGTGGCCAAGGTGCTAAGGGAGGCGGCCGGGCCCTACCTCGAGCGCCTCGAGCTCTTCGACGTCTACCAGGGCCCGCCGCTTTCTGAGGACGAAAAGAGCCTCGCCTACCGCCTCGTCTTCCGCGCTCCTGACCGCACCCTGAGGGACGCCGAGGTCGAGACCTTCATGCAGGGGGTGTTGGAAGCGATCCGGGCCCGGGGCTGGCGGATCCGGGGCTAGGCCCGACGCCCTCCCCCAAACGGGGGCCTGGGGTCCGGGAAGCCCCCCGTATACTCAAAACGTGCTCACCTGGCTCGACGTGCTGGCGCTCTTCACCGCCGCCGCCGCCACCGCGGTGGGGGTGAAGAAGGGCAGCGCGTTCCTGCTCGTCTTCCCCCTCGCGCTCGGGCTTTTCGCCCTCGCCCTCGGCCAGCTCCCCCCCGTCGCCTGGCCCGCCGCCGCCCTGGTCGCGGGCCTTTTCGTCGCCCAGGTGGCGGGCCGGATCGACCTCTACCTGGGCTCCTCCTGGGAGGCGTTCTTGGGGGGCGTGGCCGGGTTCCTCTGGGGGGCCTTGCTCGCGGTCACCCTCTGGACCGGGCTCCCCGCCGAATACTCGCTGGCCACCGGCGCCTACCGTTACCCCTCGCCGAGGCTTCCCCTCGTGGTCCAGGAGGCGGTAGCCAAGAGCCCCTTCGCGCTGCCGCTCTTTGACCTCATCCAGCGCGAGCCCCTGCTGCGCCGGCTCATCCTCGAGGCGCCGCCCGCAGAGCGGCCCACACCCGCCGTCGAGGCGGAGACCCTACCCCGCTAGCTCCCGGGCCAGGTCCACGAACTCCAGGCGGATCGGCTTCTTCCTGGTCACCGCTTCGGATAGGGGGGTGAGCGTCACCTCGCTCTCGACCTCGCCGATCATGACGCCGCTCGTCCCCTCGACCAAGGTTCGGGTGGCGGCGGAGCCCAGCCGGCTCGCCAGCACCCGGTCCTTGGCGGTGGGGCTCCCCCCGCGCTGGATGTGCCCGAGCACGGTCACCCGCGCCTCGAAGCCGGTGAGGCCGTGGACCGCCTTGAAGAGCGCCTGGGCCCCGCCGGGGTAGGCCCCCTCGGCGACGACGATGATCGAGGAGCGCTTGCCCTTCTTGAACGACTCGGTGATGGTCTCGGCGATCTCCTGGGGACTCACCGGCACCTCGGGCAGGGCGATGATCTCGGCGCCGCCGGCGATGCCGACCTCGAGCGCGATGAACCCGGCGTAGCGCCCCATCACCTCGATGAAGAAGACCCGCTCGTGGCTGGCGGCGGTGTCGCGGATGCGGTCGATCGCGTCCAGGGCGGTGTTGACCGCGGTGTCGAAGCCGATGGTGTAATCGGTGCCGTAAAGGTCGTTGTCGATCGTTCCCGGCACCCCCACCACGGGGATGCGGTGCTCCTCGATCAGCTTGAGGGCCCCACGGAAGGTGCCGTCGCCGCCGATGGCAACGAGGCCCTCGATGCCCGCTTCCTTTAGCTTCTCGGCGGCCTTGGCCCGGCCCTCCTCGGTGAGGAAGGCCTTCGAGCGGGCGGTGAGCAGGATCGTCCCCCCGCGCTGGATGATGTTGGCCACGTCCCGGGGCCCCAGCGGCTCGAACTCGCCCTCGATCATCCCGGCGTAGCCGCGGCGGATGCCCACCACCTCGACCCCAAGGCCATAGGCGGTGCGCACCACCGCGCGGATGGCGGCGTTCATCCCCGGGGCGTCGCCGCCGCTGGTGAAGACCCCGATGCGCTTCATGCCCCCTATTTTAGGGCGAGGGCATAGGCCCGGTTTCGGGGGAGGCCGGCGGCGAGGAGGGCGCCAAAGAGCGCCTGGCCGGATAACCCCAGCTCGTCGCGAAAGCGCCGCACGAGCTCGGCCTCGTCGGGCGCCCTCGGCGGGGGCGGGGCAAGGACGAGGACGAACTCGCCGCGGGGCACCTCGAAGTGGGCGAGGGCCCCTGCGAGGGTTCCGCGGAAGATCTCCTCGTGGCGCTTGGTGAGCTCCCGGGCCACCGCCACCGGGTGCTCCTCCCCCAGCGCCTCGGCGAGCTCCTTTAGCGTCTTCCTGAGCCGGTGGGGCGACTCAAAGAGCACCACCGCGCGGTCCTCCGCGGCGATCTTTCGGATGCGTTCCTTACGCTCCTTGCCCTTTTTCGGCAAAAATCCCTCGAAGGCAAAGCGCCGAACGGGGAAGCCCGAAGCCACCAAAGCGGGGACGAAGGCGGTGGGCCCGGGCAGGGCCTCGACCTCGCCGCCCCGGGCGAGGACCCAGGCCACGAGCTCGGCCCCGGGGTCACTGATCCCCGGGGTGCCGGCGTCGGTGACGTAGGCGAGGTAGGGGTACTTGGCGAAGACCGCCTCGGCCCGGTCCAAGGTGTGCTGGTCGAGGCGGACTAGGGGCGTCTCGATGCCGTAGTGGGCGAGCAACGTGCGGGTGCGGCGGGTGTCCTCGGCGGCGACGGCGTCGGCCTCTCTGAGCACCCGGAGGGCGCGCAGGGTGATGTCCTCCAGGTTGCCGATCGGGGTGGGCACGAGCACGAGCCGCACGAACCCAGTCTAGCCCTCGGAACCCAGCTGGCTGATCAGGATGGCGAGGAGCACGAGGCCCGCCCCCAGCGCCCCCTGGAGGCCGAGGGCCTCCCCCAGGAAGAGGCGGGCGAAGAGCGCCGCCCAGACCGGCTCCAGGGCGTAGATGACCGCGGCCTGGGCGGCCGAGACGCGGCTTTGCCCCAGGGAGATGAGCCAGGTCGCGAGCCCCGTGGCCACCAGGCCGAGGTAGAGCACCGCCGGCCAAGGTACGGCCTCGATCGGAGGGTGCTCGAGCCCCGCCCAGACCCCCGACCAGAGCAACACGCCGAGGATCTGGGCCACGGTCAGCCGCCGCGCCCCGAGCGTACGGGCGTAGTCCTCCAGCCGCAGGATGAAGATCGCGTAGCTGAGGGCGGTGAGGAGCGTCCAGAGGTCGCCGACGTTCGGCGGCCCGCCCTCGAAGGTGAGGAGCCCCACCCCAATAAAGGCGAGCAGGGCCCCAAGCCAAACCAAAGGCGGCACCCTGCGCCCAAGAAGGCCGGCGAAGACCGGCACCAGCACCACGCTGAGCGAGGTGATGAAGGCGCTCCTTCCGGCGGTGGTGTGGACCAGGCCGACGGCCTGGGTGCCGTAGCCCACCACCAGCCAGAAGCCGAGCTCGAGCCCCGCGAGCGCCACGCCCCGCCCGTCCCGGAGCCAGGGAAGGAAGACGGCGGCCGCCACCAGGAAGCGAAGGAAGACGAGGAGGCTCGGGGGGAACCCGGCTACCGCCTCCCGGATCACCACGAAGGAGGATCCCCAGATGACCGTCAGCAAAACCAAAAGGAGCGCCCCCCAAAGACGCTCCTTTCGCCGGTCCATGCCCCTAGGCTAGGACACCCGGACCGCCTGGCGCTCGAGGTACCCCTGGTACCAGCGCTGGAAGGTGATCGGGCTGACCGCCCGGATGGCCTCGAGGTGCCCGTCCTCCTCCTCGATCACCACGCCGGCGGTGGGCGAACCCACCAGCTCGGCCGCGATCCGCCGCGCCCGCTCGTCCTTCGAAAGATCCACCACCTCGAAGGGAACGCCCTTTTGGCGAAGCATCATCTTGACGATCTCGCAGGGACCGCACCCGGGAATCGAGTAAACCCGCACCATGGCCCATTCACCTTAGCGGCCGCCGGAGAAAAGGGCAAGCAGGTAGCCCACCAGGTTCAAAAGAAGCGTCAGCACCACCGAGACGAGGAGCATCGAGGTGATGGGGATGAAGACGTAAACCCCGTCCCGCTCGATGCGGATGTCCCCGGGAAGGTGGCCGAACCAACCGAAGAACCGGGGCAGGAAGTAAAGCATCGCGCCGACGGCCACGAGCAAAAGCCCCACCGCAATCAGCCAGCGTCCTAGCTCCACGGCCCCATTATCGCGCTGGTAGGCTAAAACCATGAAGTTCACGATTCGCGAGGCCGAGACCTTGGAGGACGCCCTTGCCACCGAGGAGCTCCAGGTCGCCGCCTGGAACTTCTCGGACCGCGAGGTCGTGCCCCACTCCTCGATGATCGTCGCCCGCCACACCGGGGGCCTGGTCGCCCTCGCCTACGTAGAAGAAAAACCCGTCGGCTTCGTCTACGGGCTCGCCGCCTGCGAGGGGGATCGCCGCTGGATCCACTCCCACATGCTGGCGGTCCGGCCCGAATACCAGGGGACGGGGATCGCCCCCGCCCTCAAGTGGTTCCAGCGCGACTGGTCGCTCAGGAAGGGGTTTCCCCTGGTCACCTGGACCTTCGACCCCCTGCTCACCAAGAACGCCCGGCTCAACCTCGGCAAGCTCGGAGCCTACGCCGACACCTACTACGAAGACTTCTACGGCATCCGAACCGGGCTCTACGCCGGCCTGCCGGCGGACCGGCTCTACGTCAAGTGGGAGCTCATGCACCCGCGCGTCCTGGAGCGGGCCCAAGGGGTGGTCCCCCCGCCCCCCGAGCCCGAGGGCGCGCCGCTCAACGCCACCCGGGGCGAGGGGCTCGACCTCCGTCCCGAAAAGCTCTTTGAACCCGAGGAGCCGAAGGTCTACCTCGAGGTCCCCCTCGACATCGAGGCGGTGAAGAAGCATGACCTCGAGCTCGCTAAGGCCTGGCGGCTCCACACCCGCGAGGCCTTCAAGAAAGCCTTCGCCCGGGGCTACCGGGCGGTGGATCTCGCTCGGCGAGGGAATCGCGTCTTCTACCAGCTGGAACGCCCGTAGGCAAACCCCTCGGCTTCCCGCTCGGGCTAAAAGAAAGCCCCCGGCCGGAGAGCCGGGGGCTTTTCCTGGTGGGCGACGGTGGACTTGAACCACCGACCTCACGCTTATCAGGCGTGCGCTCTAACCAGCTGAGCTAGTCGCCCGCCCAGCACCCTCTAATCTAGCGAGGAACTAGGGCTTCGTCAAGGCTCGCGCGACCACCTCGGTCCGCTGGCCCACCGCGTCCACGGCGATCACCGTCGCGCGCTCGGCGGGGACCTCGACGTAGAAGCGGACCGCCTTACCCCTCGGCAAGTTCAAACGGCTGTAGGTCTTCCCGTACCTGACCACCACCCGGTCCACCTCCACGTCGTCCCTGGCCACTCCCACGATCAGAAGGCGCCCCTCCTTCGCCTCCACCCGCTCGAGCTCAATCTTCGGCGGCGCCTGGTCCAGGACCAGAACGAGCTCGCGGCTACGCGTCTGCCCCGCCTGGTCCTCGGCGGTGATCGTAAGCCGCACCTCCCCCGAGCGCGGGGCCTTGACCTTGAACCGAAACCGAACGAGCTTCTTGCCCCGCTCCTCCGCGGGCAGGACCTCGGTGCCCCCGGCGCGGACGCTTTTCACGCCGGTGTCGTCGAAGGCGTAGCCCTCGACCACCGCCTCCTGCCCCTTGGCCACCGCGCCCCCGCTCGGCCGGACCACGCCGACGAAGGGGGGCGTCTCGTCCGGCCGGGCGCCGCACCCGGCGAGGAACAAGGGAAGGAGCAAAAGAAGAAGGGGATGCCCGCGCATCCCCCTCAAGGTACTACGTTCGGCTTAGTAGAAGTTCAGGCCGAAGCGGCCGACGTAATCCAGGGTGAAGATCATCCCGCTGGGGTAGAAGCCAAGCGCGGGACCGACGCCGAACTCGCTGAAGATGCCGAGCCCCTCGTTGAAGCGGTACTCGAGCCCACCGAAGACATTGGCGCCCACGCCAAAAACGCCCACGTTGAGCACGCTCACGAACCCGGCGGAGCCACCCACCCCGTAGTAGAAGTTGATGGGGAAGGGATCCTGCTCCACCACCGGAATCTTGCCGAGGATCATGTCCACGCCGCCGCCGACGCCAAAGCCGCCGGGCACGATCATAACCGTGCCGTCCACCCGCAGGTTCTCGGAGAGGTAGTACATCCCACCGATCCCGAACGGGTAGCCGGTGTAGACCGAGAACTTCTGCGCCGAGCCGAGCCCCGCGAACGCGAGCGCAGCAAACGCAAAGACCGCGAGCAATGCCTTTTTCATAGCCATCACACCCCTTTCCTACGCCTATGACGATAGCACACGAAAAAGGACTTTTGCCACGTTTACGTGGTGTATTCCGCGTTGATCCGGACGTAGTCCTCGGTGAGGTCGCAGCCCCAGGCCTCGGCCTCGAAGGGGCCCATTCGGAGGTCAGCCAGGACCCGGACCTCGGCCCGCCGCATCGCCCGCACCGCCTCCGCGGGGTCGAAGGGGAGCGGGCGGCCGTCGTAGAGGGGGATGCCCTCGAGCTCAATCCGCACCCGGGCGGGATCGAGCTCGGCCCCGGAGTACCCGAGCGCCGCCAGCACCCGGCCCCAGTTGGGGTCGTTGCCGTAGACCGCCGCCTTCCAAAGCGCGCTGCCGGCCACCGCCCGGGCCGCCCGGCGGGCGTCCTCCTCGCTCGCTGCCCCCACCACCCGCACGCTGATCAGCTTGGTCGCCCCCTCGCCGTCGGCGGCGATCCGACGGGCGAGCTCCCGGGCCACCGACTCGACCGCGTCCCAAAAGAGCCCCCGCTCGACCCGGCCCTTCATTCCGCTTGCGAAGATCGCCGCCAGGTCGTTGGTGGAGGTGTCGCCGTCCACCGTCACCTGGTTAAACGTCCGGTTCACCACCTCGGGCCAGCCCGCGCGGAGCTCCTCCTGGTCCACCTCGGCGTCGGTGAAGAGGAAGCCGAACATCGTGGCCATGTTGGGGTGGATCATCCCGCTGCCCTTGGCCACCCCCACCACCCGGGCGCCGCCCGGCAGGCTGGCCTCGGCGAGCTTGGGCCGGGTGTCGGTGGTCATGATCGCCTCCGCCACCGGATCCGCCTCGGGGCCCAGGACGATCCCGGGGAGCGCGGCGGCGATCCGCTCCACCGGCAGGGGCACCCCGATCACCCCAGTGCTCGCGGTCAGCACCTCCTCGGGCGAAACCCCGAGCCGATCGGCGGCGAGCTCGGCCATGCGAAGGTCGGCCGCCACCCCCTCCTCGCCGGTGGCGGCGTTGGCGTTGCCGGCGTTGGCGACGAGGCCCCGAAGGGGCCCGCCCCCGGCGTAGAGCTGCCGCCCCCGGAGCACCGAGGGGGCCGCCGCCCGGCTGGTGGTGGCGACGTAGGCCCAGGCCACCGGCGCGCCGAAGCGAACCAGGGCGAGGTCCGGGTTGCCCGAGGGCTTGATCCCCGCCCGCGCCGCACCGCCCGCGAAACCTTCGGGAAACCGCATACCCCAAAGTCTAGGGCCAAATCCCCTCGCGCGCGAGCCCAAAGGTCTCCGGAAAGCCGTAGACCGCGTTTAGGTTCTGCACCGCCTGACCCGCTGCCCCCTTGACCAGGTTGTCCACCGCCGAAAAGACCACGAGCCACCCGGTGCGCGCGTCCCACCGGGCCGAGACCCAGACCGTGTTCGCCGCCCAGACCCCCTTTGTTCGGGGCGGGGCCTCGCTCACCCGCACGAAGGGCTCGCCGGCGTAGAAGTCCCGGAGCAGGCTGAGCGCTTCATGGGTTTCCACCTTCGAGGCCGGTCGCAGGTAGGCGGTGACCAAGATCCCCCGGGTCATCGGGACCAGGTGGGGCACGAAGGTCACGCGCACCGCCTCCTCGGGCCCCCAGGTACGGAGCCAGCGTCCCTGGGCCCGTGCCCGGCCGAGGTTTTGCTCGATCTCGGGGGTGTGGCGGTGGGTGCCGGCGGGTTTGTAGGCCTTGTAGTCC
>JALVVO010000213.1 GCA_027023345.1 Thermaceae bacterium | reverse complement strand
AAAGGGGGGTCGCCTCGATCATCGAGGCGCTCGGCGACGACGGCTTCGACCGCCTCCGGATCGGGATCGGCCGCCCGCCCCCGGGCGAGGACCCGGTGGACTGGGTGCTTTCCCCCTTCCGCCCGGACGAGCGCCCGGTGCTCGAGCGCGTCCTGAAGGCCGCCGCCGACGCCGTCCGCACCTGGCGGGAGGAAGGGCTCCTCGCCGCCCAGAACCGCTTCAACGGGCTCGACCTCCGGGAGGAGGGATGAGGGTCTCGCTGCTCGTCCCCGCCGCCGGCCGCGGCGAGCGGCTCGGGGCCGGGCGGCCCAAGGCGCTCGTCCCCGTGCGGGGGAGGACCCTCCTGGAGTGGGCCCTTTCCCGCTTCCCCCCGGTGGACGAGGTGCTCGTCGCCCTGCCGCCGGGGGCCGAGCCCCCGCCGGGGCTAGAGGCCCGCTACCTCGAGGGCGGGGCCACGCGGCAGGAGAGCGTCTACCGCCTCTTGAAGGAGGCCTCGGGCGAGCTCGTCCTCGTCCACGACGCCGCCCGGGCCTTCGTGGTGGCCGAGGTCGTCCACCGGGTGCTGGAGGCCACCCGGACGACCGGCGCCGCCGCGCCCGCCATCCCCGTCCCCGACACCCTGGTGGAGGGGGCGACGACCTACGGCCGGGCCCTGGACCGGGAGCGGTTGCGGCTCGTGCAGACGCCCCAGGGGTTCGCCCGTTCGCTTCTACGCAAAGCCCACGAGGCCGCCCTCCGGGAAGGGCGCACGGCCACCGACGACGCCCAGCTGGTGCGGGCGCTCGGCCACCCGGTAAAGTTCGTTCCCGGCGACCGACGGATGTTCAAGGTCACCTACCCCGAGGACCTCGAGCTCCTTTCCGCCCTACTCCAGGCGGAAGCCGACGAGCTCGCTTAGGGCGTCAAGGAAAGCCGTCCAGTTCGGGGGATAGGCGTCCTCGCCGCTGCTTTTCCGATCGCCCAAGCGAACCGCCCAGGTGGTGCCGCCGCAGACCGGGTACTCGGGCTCGTAGCGCGCCGCCCAAGCCTCTACGCCGAGCTCCCGTAGCCTTTCCCCAAAGGCCCGCCAGGCCTCGGGGGAAGGGCGGATCTGCCGCTCCTCCAGCACCGCGCCGTCGTACCCGCGCCGGCGGTAAAGAAGCCCCTCTTCCTCGTTCCCCTCGACCTCCCAGCCACCCCCGGCCCAGCCCATCGCGACGAAGAGCCGCACGCCCCTATGATTGGGGCGTGATCGCCGAGGCGGCAAGGGCGAAGACGAACCTGGGCCTCGCGGTGCTCGGCCGGCGACCGGACGGCTACCACGAGCTCCACACCCTGTTTGCCACCCTGGACCTCGCCGACCGGGTGGTCCTCGAGCTTCGCCCCCGGGGCATCGAGCTCGTCGTCCGGGGCGCCGAGCTTTCTAGCGGCCCCGAAAACCTCGCCTACGCCGCCGCCCAGGCCTACCTGGCCGCCGCCGGGGTCGGGGCCGGGGTCCGCGTCGTGCTGGAAAAGCGCATTCCCGTCGCCGCCGGGCTCGGGGGCGGCTCGGCCGACGCCGCCGCGGTGCTGAGGGGGCTCGAGCGGCTCCTTGGCGCCGGGGTGGACCTCTTTGCCCTCGCCCGAAAGCTCGGCGCCGACGTGCCCTTCTTGCTCGAGGGGGGCCTCGCCGAGGCCCGGGGGATCGGGGAAAGGCTTCGGTTCTTAGAGGGAAAGCGGTTTTTCTTCGTGCTCCTAAACCCCGGGC
>JALVVO010000212.1 GCA_027023345.1 Thermaceae bacterium | reverse complement strand
GCTCCGCGGCCAGCCGAAAACTCTCGGGAAGGGGGCGGGTCACGTGGAACTGCACCACCCCCTCGCGGCGGGCGCGGGCGAGGAGGCGGGTCACCTTGACCCGGCTGATCCCCAGCCGGCGGGCCACTTCCTCCTGCTTCAGGCCCTCCTTGTAGTAGAGCCAGGCGGCGACGGTAACCAGCTCTTCGTTTGTCAAGCTCCCTCCACCAACGCGCGAAAGTAGCGGGCGTTCGCGGTCAGGTCGGGGCCGCGGCGGTGCAGCGCCCCGCCGATCAGAAAGATCAGGTCTTCCCCGTAGAGGGTGCGCATCTCGGGCACCCGCTCGAGGCTCATCCCCCCGCCGGGGGCGGGGAAGGCGGGGGCGAGGCCGGCGAGGTCGTCCTTCAGCCCGGCGTTGACTTGGGCGCACTCTTCTTTCGTAAAGGCAAAGCGGCCGCCATGGTTGGGGAAGATCACCGCGTCGGCGCCGGCAAGCCGCTGCAGCTGGCCGAAGAGCGCGTAGTGGGCGATGCCGCCGTCGCCCTTGGGGACGAAGCCGCCGAGGAAGGCGGGGTGGCTGAGGATCGGCAAGCCCACCTCGCGGGCGAGCCGCTCCATGCGGTCGAAGCCGACCAGCCCCGGAGCCACCATTACCGCCCCCGCCCCGGCCTCGCGGGCGAGCCGGGCCCGGCGCAGGGTTTCCTCGCCGGGGGCGGTGACGTTGGGGGCGTAGATCGCCCCGGTGCCCGCCAGCGCCCGCACCACCGCCTCCAACCTCGCTTCGAAGGGGGCGAAGGCTTGGTCGGCCAGGCCGTGGTCGTCCTTGATCAGGTGGATCCCGCCCGCGGCCAGGCGGCGGGCCATCTCGGCGAGATCGCTCGGGGAAAGACCCAGGGGCTTGAGGGCGGTGGAAAGGATGGGCCCCTTGGGAACCCCGAGCACGCGTCGCAGCCCGGCAACGCCAAAGCGCGGCCCGGGAAAACGGGCGGCGAGGCGGGGGGAGAGGCCGATGCGCTCCAGGCGCACGTTCGGGAGCAGGCT
Organism: Thermaceae bacterium; assembly: GCA_027023345.1. GTDB lineage: Bacteria > Deinococcota > Deinococci > Deinococcales > Marinithermaceae > WFXV01. Next base: position 735 of record JALVVO010000212.1, on the reverse strand, counting down.
CGAGTTGCCAAAGAAGACGTTCAAGAGCTGGGTCAGCTCGCCGCCCACGAGCTCGACCGCGAAGGAGAGCTCGGCTGCGAAGGCCCCGTCCCCCAGCTCGCGCAAGTCCTCGACGCGGGCCACCACCTCGCCGGCGATGCGGCCGGTGGTGAGCTCGGCGGGGAACTCGATGGTCTGCTCGACGGCGAGCGCCCGCGCTGCCGCCTCGGCCTCCGCGAGCGTCTCGGCGGCGATGCGGTAGCGGGCGGTGAAGCGTTCGTCAGAAAGCGTTAGCTCGGTGTCGTAGTGTGCTTGGCTCATGACGCCCCCTTGGCCCACAGGAGGTGGGGGGTAGGAGGTAGGAGGTAGGAAACCCCAAATCCTCCATCCCACCTCCTACATCCCACTTCCCACACCCCACCTCCCCTCATAACGCCTCCGCCTTGAAGTCGCCGTGCACCGGCTCCAGGCGCACCGCCTTCAGGTCTTCTTCCTCTATCCCCAGCTCCTCGCCCAGCATCCGCTCGACCCCGCGCACCAAAGCCAGGGCGTCGAGGCCGTAGTAGCGCATCAGGTAGGGGCGGCTGCCGCCGTGGGCGTAGGTGTCGGGGATGCCGAGCCGGAGGAGTTTCTTCCCCACCCCGGCTTCGGCCATGACCTCGGCCACCTCGCTGCCCAGGCCGCCGACGGTGGTGTGATTTTCGAAGGTGATCGCTCCGTAGCGGGCGTTCTCTATGGCCTCGAGCACCGCCGGAT
>JALVVO010000211.1 GCA_027023345.1 Thermaceae bacterium | reverse complement strand
TGCCTTCCAGGCGAGGATCGGCTTCAAAGGGCTTTTTAAGCTCTGGTCCGGGGGCAGGCCGTAGAGGGCGATGCCGGGGCGGACGAAGTCGAGGTCGGCGGCGATGCCGGCGAGGATCGCCGCCGAGTTCGCGGCGTGGAGAAGGTAGCGCTTTTTAAGGCCCTGGACGGCCGCGAGAAAGCGCGCAAGCTGGTCCCGGGTGAAGGCCTCGTCTTCGTCGGCGACGGCGAAGTGAGTGAAGAGGCCCTCGACGAAAAGCCCCATGCCCTCGACCTCGGCGAGGAAGGCGGGGAGGATTTCCGGGCGGACGCCGACCCGGCCCATCCCGGTGTCCACCTTGACGTGGACGAGGGCCCCCGGCCTCAGCTGGGCGAGGGCGCGGGCGGCCTCGAGGGTGGCCAGGGTGGGGATGAGGTCGGCCTTTAGGGCGTCTTCGGCTTCGTTTGGGTGGAGGCTTCCGAGGAGGTGGATCGGGACCTCGACCCCCGCCGCCCGGAGCTCGGCCCCCTCGGCGGCGGTGGCCACCGCGAGGCGGGCGGCGCCGAGCGCGAGCAGCTTTCTCGCCACCGGAAGAGCGCCGTGGCCGTAGGCGTTCGCCTTGACCACGCCGATCACCCGGGTCTTTGGAGAGAGGCGGGCTGTGAGCAGGCGGTAGTTCTCGGCGAGCCGCCCGAGGTCCACTTCCAGCCAGGTGGGCCGCATGCTAAAGAGTCTACGCGCCGGCTCCGGCGGGACACCTGTCCCCAAGCGGGGGCGCTAGGCTTTACCTAGCCGCGCCCGGATGATCCATGAATCCCTCCCTCCTGGCCCCGCCCCGTCTGGGGCGGGTCGCCAATTTAGGATGGGGGCATGCCGATCTACACCCGCACCGGCGACGAGGGGCTCACCGCCCTGGTGGGCGGCGAGCGCGTAAGGAAGAGCACGCTCCGGGTCGCCGCCTACGGCACCGTGGACGAGGCGAACAGCGCCCTGGGCCTTGCCCGGGGCCTTTTGCCCGGGGAGCTCGCCGAGCTCGACGGCCTTCTCGACCGTCTGCAGCGGGGGCTTTTTGAGCTCGGGAGCGACCTCGCCACGCTCAAAAACAGCCCCGCCGAGCGCTACGTCGAGCGCCTCGACGAGGACGACGTGGCCGAGCTCGAGGCCGAGATCGACCGCCTCGAGGCCGAGCTCCCGCCCCTCAAGCTCTTTGTCCTTCCCGGCGGCCACCCCGCGGCCGGCGCCCTGCACCTCGCGCGCACCGTGGTGCGGCGGGCGGAGCGGGAGGCGGTGGCGCTGGCCGAGCACGAGTGGGTGAACCCCGCCGCCCTCAAGTACCTAAACCGCCTTTCCGACCTCCTCTTCGTCCTTGCCCGCTACGTCAACCACAGGCTCGGCGTCGAGGAGCCGATCTGGCGGGCGAGGCGGGGTTAGGGCCCCGGCCGGGAGGCCCTGCTATAATGGAGCGGCTATGATCCTCCGGACCATCCGCTAGCGAGAAACGCGAAAAGTCCTAGGCACCTTGGCTTCTTTTCCCCGCGGTTTGGGGGAAGGAGGGGTTTTAAGCGGATGGTCCGCGGGATCCAAAACTTCGCCCGAAAGTTCCTCGCCTACCTGGAAGCTTCCCTGGGGCGCCACCTCGCCTACGGGGGGGAGCTTGCCTTTTGGGTCCTGGCCCAGAGCCTGCCGCTCGTGTTCCTCGCGCTTTGGGTCGAGGGCGGGCCCCGGCCCGACCTCGACTACGCGCGCTACTACTTCTTCGCCTGGATCGCCGGGTTCTTCCACCCCCTTTGGGTCGCCTACGAGCTCGCCTACGAGATCAACACCGGGCGGCTCTCGCCGCTTTTGCTGCGGCCGTTCTCGCCCGCGCTCGACTACCTCGCGAGCCAGCTCGGGCTCCTTTTCGTCTCGCTTGTCCTCGGGCTCCCGGTAGCCGTGCTTTTTCCGGTTCTCTTCCCCGGCTTCTTCTCGGGGCTTGAGCTTTCTCGCCTGCCCGGCTACCTCCTTTACCTTCTCCTCGGGTTTGCCTTCCACTTCGCCCTCGCCTGGCTCATCGGCTCGCTCGCCTTCTTCCTGGAGCGGAGTACGGGGGTGCTCGAGGCCTACTACGGGCTCCTTTACTTCTTCGGCGGCGTCGCCCTGCCCCTGGACGTCCTGCCCCCCGGGCTCCTCCGGGTGCTCGAGTGGACCCCGCTCCCCTACCTGGCCTTTCGCCCGGCGGCCTGGGCGGCGGGCTGGGAAGCGGGGACCGGCTACGGTGTGCTCGCCCTCTGGACCCTTTGGGTTGGCCTCCTCGCCGCCTTCGTCTGGCGGCGGGGGCTCGTCCGCTACGGCGCGTTTGGAGCTTAGGATGCGGGGATACCTTCGTATCCTCTTCCGTTCGCTCGAGGCCGCGGTGGCCTCCTGGACCGAGTACCGCCTCGACTTTTTCGCCGCCCTCCTCACCACCCTGGTCGAAAGCGCCGGTCGCGTGGTGGCGATCCTTTCCCTGGCGCGGGTCGGGGTGCTCGACCTCGATCCCGACCGCGCCCTCGTCTACGTGGGCGCGGCCACCCTGATGAGTGGCTTTTTCGTGAGCGTCGTGGGGCCCAACCTGGTGGCCTTCTCCCGGCGGCTGCTTGAGGGGACGCTTGAGTACGTGCTCCTCCGGCCCCGGGACCCGGTCTTCTTGCTCATGACCGAGACCGCCTCGCTCTGGGGGATGACCGACCTTTGGGCCGGGGCGATCTTGCTCGGCGTGGGGCTTTTCCGCCTCGGGGCGGGACCGGGGGAGGTCCTCGTCGGGGCGCTCGCGCTCGGGCTCGGCATGGTGCTCGCCTACCTGTTCGCCTTCCTCCTCGCCCTGGTGGGCTTTTTCTCGGTCTACGTCCATAACCTCGTCAACCTGGTCGCCGGCCTCTTCGGGGCCGGGCAGTACCCCGTGCGGGCCTACGCCCCCTTGGTGCGGGCGCTCCTCACCTTCGTCGTGCCCGTCTATCTCGCCCTGAACCTGCCGGTCGAGCTCTTTCTGGGGGCGCGGGGGGTAGGGGCCGTGCTCGGGCTCTTCCTCGCCGTACTTGGCCTTTGGCTCCTCGTGCGCCTTGGCTTTGCCCTGGGGCTTCGGTTCTACACCTCGGCATCAAGCTAGGGGGAATCCATGGACTACGCGATCGTGGCCGAAAACCTGAGCAAGACCTTCTGGGTGGCGGAGAAGGAGCCCGGCTTCCTCGGGACCCTGCGCCACCTCGTGCGCCGCCGCTACCGGCGGATCGAGGCGGTGCGGGGGGTGAGTTTTGCGATCCGGCCCGGCGAGATCGTGGGCTTTTTGGGCCCGAACGGGGCGGGGAAGACCACCACCTTGAAGATGCTCACCGGCCTTCTCTACCCCACCGCCGGCCGGGCCGAGGTGCTGGGCTATCGCCCCCAGGAGCGAAGGCCCGCTTTCCTTAAGCGGATCACCCTGGTGATGGGGAACAAGGCCCAGCTCCTTTGGGACCTCCCGGTCCTCGATAGCCTCCGGATTCAGGCCGCCGTCTACGAGATCCCCGAGGCCGAGTGCCGGCGGCGCGTGGGGCGTCTGGCCGAGATGCTGGGCTTGGAAGGCGTCCTCCGCCAGCCGGTGCGGAAGCTCTCCCTCGGACAGCGGATGAAGGCCGAGCTTTTGGCGGCGCTGCTCCACCTCCCCCGGGTACTCTTCCTCGACGAGCCCACCCTCGGCCTCGACGTGAACGCCCAGGCCGCGGTGCGCGACTTCGTCCGCGCCTACGCCCGGGGGGAGGGGGCGACCGTGCTCCTTACGAGCCACTACATGGCGGACGTCGAGGCGCTCGCCGAGCGGGTGATCGTGATCCACAAGGGCAGGCTTTTCTACGACGGGAGGTTGGGCCAGCTCGTGGAGCGGGTCGCCCCCCACAAGGAGCTGGTCCTTGAGCTTTCCCGCCCGGTGGAGCCCGGCCTCCTCGCCGGGCTCGGCGAGGTCAAAGAGCAAAAGGGCCTGCAGGTGCGGTTCCTCGTGCCCAGGGAACGGCTGGTGGAGGCCGTGGGCCAGGCGCTTGCCCTCCTTCCGGTGCGGGACCTCGCGGTCACCGAGCCGCCGCTCGAGGAGGTCTTTCGCCGCGTCTTTTCCGAAGAGGGGTAAAATCCCCTCGGCATGCAGCTCGACTGGGTATCCGCCGCCGTCCTCCTGCTCGCCTACCTCTTCGGTTCCGTCCCGGGCGGCGTTCTCGTCGCCCGGCTCTACCGGGTGGACTTGCGAAAGGTCGGCTCCGGCAACATCGGAGCCACCAACGTCCAGCGCGTCCTTGGCTGGGGCCCGGCGATCTTCGTGGCGCTTTTCGACATCTTCAAGGGCGGGATCGCGGTCTGGATCGCCCGGATGCTGGGGGTCGAGGGCTGGCTCCTCGGCGGGGTGGCGGTCGCCGCCGTGCTCGGCCACAACTTCCCCATTACCCTGCGCTTCTCCGGCGGCAAGGGGGTGGCCACCAGCCTGGGCACGCTCTTCTTCCTGGACCCCGAGGTGGCGGTCTTCTCGGCGGCGATCGGCCTCGTGGTGATCCTCCTCACCCGCTACGTCTCCGCCGGAAGCCTCACCGGGGCGGTGGCGGCGGTGGTGCTGGCCTTCGCCCTAAAGCGCCCGGACTGGGAGCTTTTGACCCTGGCCTTGATGGCGGCGATGCTCTTTTTTACCCACCGCGCCAACCTGAGAAGGCTCTGGCAAGGCAACGAGCGCCGGCTCGGCGAGCGGGTCAGGCCGGACGGGGCGAGCGCCCCTTGAGTTCGGCGTCCGGGAGGAACAAGGTGAAAAAGAGCCCGAGGAGCACGAATCCAGCCCCGTACAGGTAGACCCGGCGGATCGCCTCCACGATCGCCTGGTCCAAGGCCGCCTTCATCTCTCGCTTGAGGGCCTCGAGGCGGGCCTTGAGCTTTTCCTCTACTTGTTTGAGTACCCAAGCCTTGAGCGTAGGGGGGACGGGTTTACCCAGGCGCGCTTTTAGCTCCTCCGGGAAAAAGGGGTTTTCCCTGAGCGCTTGGATGGCCGCCGGATCCCCGTCCACGGCCTTTTTCACGAGGGCCAGGGTTTCGCCGAGGCTTTCCTCGAAGCGGCGCTCGATCGCGGTGGGGTCGCGGAGGGAGAGGTTCCCCCCCTTGGCCCCCGGGGGCAGGTGCGCCTGGATCGCCGCCTGGAGGCTCGAGGCCAGCACCGCCCCGAGCAGCGCGGTCCCCAGCGTGGAGCCGATCTGGCGGAAGAACTGGGTGGCCGAGCTCGCGGTGCCCATCCGGGCGGGGTCCACCGCGTTCTGGACCGCGAGGGTGTATAGCGGCATGCCAGGGCCGAGCCCGAGCCCCATGCTCACCATCAGGAGCAAGACCAGCCAAAGCGGGGTCTCGAGCGCGATCACCCGGTGCATGGCGAGGAAGTTGAGGAGGAGCCAGACGTTCCCCGCGAGCATCCAGGCCTTGTACCGGCCGGTTCGGCTCGCGAGCTGGCCGGCCCCGAGGCTGCCGAGGATCGCCCCCAGGGTGAGGGGAAGCAGGGTGAGGCCGGAGTGGGTGGCGCTGATCCCCTTGACCTCGATCAGGTAGAGGGGGAGGAAGAACATCGCCGAGAGGAAGGCCGCGCCGAAGAAGAATAGCGCGGCGCTGGCGTAGCGGAAGACCGGGTTTTGGAAGAGGGAGAGGTCGAAGAGCGGCTCGGGAACGCGGCGCTCGACCCAGACGAAGAGCACGAGCCCCGCCGCGGCGAGGAAGAAGAGCCCGAGCTCGACCGGGTCGGTCCAGGCGTAGGTGGTGCCGCCGAAGGAGAGCGCGAGCAAAAGGGGCACGGTCCAAAGCACCAGGGTGACCGCTCCGGCGAGGTCGAAGCGGTGGCGGGAGGGCGGCGGGGTGGCCGGCATGTAGCGGGCGATGAACCAAAGCGCCACCGCTCCCACCGGCATGTTGATGTAGAAGACCCAGCGCCAGGAGAGGTGGTCGGTGAGCAGGCCCCCGAGCCAGGGGCCGACGATGCTGGCGATGCCGAAGACCGCGCCGAAGGCGCCCTGGATCCGCCCCCGCTCCCGGGGCGGAATCAAGAGGCCGATCACCGTGACCGCCACCGCGAAGAGCGCCCCGCCGCCGAGCCCCTGGAGCCCCCGGAAGAGGACGAGGGCGTCCATGCTGGGGGCAAGGCCGGAGAGCGCCGAACCCAAGAGGAAGATCAACACGGCCCAAAAGAGCAGGGTGCGGCTTTTTACGAGGTCGGCGAGCCGGCCGAAGATGGGGACCGCCACCGTCGAGGCGAGCAGGTAGCTGGTGGCGACCCAGGCGTACTTCTCGACCCCGCCGAGCTCGGCGACGATGCGGGGGAGGGCGGTGGCGACGATGGTCTGGTCGAGGGCGGCGAGGAAGATGCCGAGAAAGACGCCGACTAGGGTGAGGGTGGCGCTCTTTCCCTTAGTCATCGGCCTCCTCCAGTTTGGCGAGGAGCAGGAGAAGCGACCGCCGCTCGGCCGGGTCGAGGCGCTCGAGCAACGAGGCGCTGGCCGCCTCCAGGCAGCGGCGGGCCTCCTCCAGGAGGCGGTGGCCCTCCGGGGTGAGCTCGGGGACGAGCCGGCGGCGGTCCTTTGGGTCGGGCCGACGGCGGATCCAGCCCCGCTCTTCGAGGTCCCCGAGCAGGTGGCTCACGCTCGGCGGGGAGAGGTGAAGGGTCCGGGCGATCTCGCCCGGGTTCTTGCCGCGCGCGGCCTGGGCCAGGAGGAATACGTGCTTGGGGCCGGTGCCGAGTTTTTCGAGGCAGGGGCGGGCGTGCTCGAGCAGGCGTCGCTGGACGCGCCAGAGCCGGGTCAAGAGGCCGTTCGCTTCCACGGGGCGCAGGATAGTTCAAAGCCTAAATATTTTCAAGCCTAAACTACCCGGCATAAATATCGGGTTTAAACTTGGGTCCATGCAGACGCGGGACCTGCTCGACGTGGACGACCTCGGCCCCGAGGCGTTCCGGCGCGTCCTCGACGACGCCCACCGGATGAAGGCGAGCCGCTACCGGGGCCAGGAGCTCGCCGGCAAGACCTGGGCGCTGGTTTTCGAAAAGCCCTCGCTCCGCACCCGCGCGACCCTGGAGATCGCCGTCTACGAGCTCGGCGGGCATCCCCTCTACCTCGACCAGCGGGGCATTGGCCTTGGGGAGCGGGAGCCGGTGCGGGACGTGGCGAAAAACCTCGAGCGCTGGACCGCCGGCATCGCCGCCCGGGTCTTTCGCCACGCGACCGTGGCCGAGCTCGCCGAGCACGCCTCGGTGCCGGTGATCAACGCGCTTTCCGATCGGGCCCACCCCCTGCAGGCGATCGCCGACGCGATGACCCTGGAGGAGGCGTTCGGTAGCCTCGAGGGCCTCCGGGTCGCCTGGGTGGGGGACGGGAACAACGTCCTCGTCTCCCTGGCCAAGGCCCTCGGCTACCTCGGGGCGCGCCTGGTGGCGGCGATCCCCGAGGGCTACGACCCTCCCGAGCCGATTCCCGCCGAGATCGTGCGCGACCCCGCCGAGGCGGTGGTGGGGGCGGACGCGGTCTACACCGACGTCTGGACCTCGATGGGCCAGGAGGAGGAGGCCGAGCAAAGGCGCCGGGACTTCAAAGGCTTCACCGTGGACCTCGCCCTCTTCGAGCGGGCGAAGCCCACCGCCGCCTTCCTCCACTGCCTGCCCGCCCACTACGGTGAGGAGGTCACCGAGGAGGTCGCCTACCACCCCCGGAGCCGAATCTTCGACCAGGCGGAAAACCGCCTCCACGCGGCCAAGGCGGCGATCCGTCACCTCTTGGGGGCGGCATGATCAAAGCCGCGGTCGTCGGCGCAAGCGGCTACGGCGGCGCCGAGCTCATCCGCCTCTTGAAAGCCCACCCCGAGGTCGAGCTCGTCGGGCTCGCGAGCCGCTCCCACGCGGGGGAGGGGGTGGACGCGGTCTGGCCGCAGCTTGTGGAGGGGCCGGCGTTCTCCGAGCTCGACGCGGCGGTGGACGAGGCCGAGGTGGTCTTCCTCGCGACCCCGAACGGGGTGGCGATGGAGCTTGCGCCCAGGCTCCTTTCCGAGGGGCGCCGGGTGATCGACCTTTCCGCCGACTTTCGGCTTAAAAAAGAGGTCTTCGAAGCCTGGTACCCGATGCCCCACAAAGCCCCGGAG
>JALVVO010000210.1 GCA_027023345.1 Thermaceae bacterium | reverse complement strand
GCATGGGAGCCCCCATGCCCCCGCGCCTCCCGGGGGCATGGGGGCTCCCATGCCGCAAGGGCAAGGCGGGGGACTCCCCTTGCCCCGGCTCCCTCAGTCGTACCCGCTTCCCCAATGGATCCGCCCGGGCTTGGTGATGATCTACCGGGACATCGGGGGGATGATCACCAAGGCCTACCTGGTCACCGACGTCACCGCCACCGACGCCTACGGCCTGGAGATCACCCTGATGCGCTTCCCCGACGGCAGCACGGTGATCCAGCAACAGGTCGTGCCCCTCATCCAAAACGGCGCGGGTTACTTCTACGTCAACCCCCAGGCCGCTGCCGAGTACCTGAAGGCCGCTCCCCAAGCCGCGCAGGCCGGGGTCAAGATCACCGGCGGCCCGGGGATCCTGGCGATCGAGGAACAGGGGCAGGGCGGTAAGTCCGGCTTCGCCCTTCGCTTCGACCCGAACTCCGGCGTCGTCCAGCAAATGACCGCCATGGTCAAGACCCAAAAGGGCTCCACCGCCGCCGATTTCCGCTACCAAGGCTACGACTTTAGCCCCATGCCCTCGCTGCCGGACTTCCCTCCGGCGGCCAGGGAGGCGCACAGCTACCGCATCTTTACCGCCGTCGCCGGCTTCGGAGGAAGCCCGGGAATGAAGGTTCCGTTTGGCGAGATGCGCGTCACCCCGATGGGCGTCTCCGGAAGGATCGCCCGCTACCAGGTGGTCATCACCGCTCAGGGCCTTCCCATGCAGCGCCCCGGATTCGGGGTCCCCGCCGGCGGGCCCCACTACCTGCACCCCAACTTCCTTGCCCAAGGCACGGTCTATCGCATCGCAAAGCTCTCGCTGGTCTCCCAAACCGCCGGCGCCGGCCCCCACGGCGGCGTTCTCGTCCAGACGTTGCTTGGCCAAGTCCCCTTGAGCGTGCAAGAGTTCCACCCTCAAAGCGGGCTTTTGCTCTACACCGAGGAGTCTTACGGAACCCTGGGCAAGCTGATCGGGGAACTCGCGCAATGAAACGTGGCCTCTTGCTCCTTCAATTTCTATTCCTTGTACCTGCTCTCGCCGTCAAGCCCGAGTTCCCCCTTCGGGGCCTCGCGGTGGGGGCGGTGGCGGTGGGCGTGGACCAGGAGGGCCGCGTAAACAGATGGCTCACCTTGATCCAAGCCGAGAACCCGGAGGCCCCTTGGGAGTGGGTGGTCGTGCTCGGGCGGAAGGACGGCGAAAACCCCGCGGTGCCCGTCGGGGTTCGGCTCGACGCCGTGATCGCGAAGTACCGGGTCCTGCGTCCGGGCCACCCCGAGCCCTACCCCGGTCCCGCGCGGGTCCGCCTAGTGCAGGCCCGCACCGAGGGAAAGGGCGAACTCCCCAAAAGCCTCGGCGAGGCCGCGGTCGTCCGGCCGTGCCCCCGGCTCCCCGAGCTTCCCCCGCCGCTCGATCGCATCGGCCTCGCTTGCGAGGGGAAACGCCCTCCCCTAGGCCGAAGCGGGGAAGCCCTCGCCTACCTCCTCAAAGCCCCCTTCTTCGGCGAGCGGGATCCCCTTTTCGGAGAGGCCTTCATGCTGGCCTGGATCCAGGAGGACCACGCCCTCGTCACCGCGGTGGGGAGCGAACTGGCGCTCTTTTTCGCCCTACCCAAGGACCGGCTCCCCCCACCAAGCCGCGCGGTGGCCCTCGCCTCGGCCCCGCGGCTCGCGTTAGCCCTCCCCCCGGTGGCCAAAAAAAGCGCGGTCTTCCGGCTCGAGTACCCGTACCGGCGCTACCTCAAGGCCCACGACTTCCGCCTTGCCGTCACCTTCGAGGGGCTCGAAGGGGGGCTCGCTCGCTACCGGGTCGAGCGCTACGACCTGCTCGGCGACGAACGATCGAGCGCCGTCCTCTACGGCGCCGGGGCCTTCGGCCCCCACTACCTGAACCCGGGCCTACCCGAGGGGTTCGCCTGGGCCTTCCAGGAAATGACCTGGCGATGGGAGGCGGGAAACTTCGCTTTTGGTTTCATGGACTGGAGCTACCTGGAGGGGGTCTACCAGGAGGACGGGGGGCTCCACACCCTCGTGCTCAGGTCCGAGGAGGGAGAACCGGCAATCCGCCTCCAAAGGCTCCCGTAGCCGGGACATCCCACCCCCGGGGCGGGGGTAACCTGAAAGCGTCGTGAAAAAGTTCCTTTGGCTCCTTCTGCTGGGGCCGGGGCTAGCCCTGGCCCAGACCGGCGGCCTCTTGCCCCGGGCCGGGGCGGCCTACCCCCGTCCGGCTTGGATGCAGCCCGGGCTCCTGGTCGTCTACACCGACGGCATCGGCCGGATGGAAAGCGCCTACCTGGTCACCCGGGCGACGGCGACCCAGGCGTACGGGCTCGCCTTCCTTCTCGCCCAGACCGACGCCGGCCCCACCCTGAGCGTCCGAGCCGGGGTGCTCTACGACGGCGCCTCGGGACCCTTCTTCGTGCAACCGGAGGCGGCGGCGGCGTTCGTTCGAAACCCCCCAGCAGGGGTCCAAGCGCTGGGGGCCCCGGGTCAGATCGGAATCGTGATCCAGGACCAAGATGGGGTCACCAAGCACGTGGTCCGGTACGACCCCGCCTCCGGGCTGATCACCGAGATCACCAGCACTTATAAAGCCCCCGCCAACGTGGGGCCCCGGCGGAGCGCGGCGGTGCACCAGGTGCTGGCCGGTCGGCACCGGGTGATCTGGCCGAACCTAGAGGGCTTTCCCGCCGCGGCCCGTGCCGCCGCCCGGTACCAGATCCTTTACGTCCTGAGCGGGGGCACCAGCCCGGGGGGATCGTTCACCGTGACCCCGCTCGAGGTCGGGCTCCCCCTCGCCCGTTACCGGATCGACGCGGTGACGAACGAGGGGCCCGCGCCGCCGAGCGAGCAAAACGGCCTGCCTTCGCTGGGACCCCACTACCTCCACCCGGCGCTCCTAGCGCAAAACCCGATCCTCGCGATCCCCGAGCTCGGCCTCAGCTTCCAAGCCGCAGGCGGGGGGCCAAACGGCGGCGCCTTGGTGGTAGTGAGCGCGAACGGAGTGCCCTTTGAGAGCCTTGAGGTCGACCCCCAAAGCGGCGGGGTGATCGAACAGCGCGTCAGCCTTGCCGGGATGGGGATGACGGTCTACCGCAGCCTGCCCTAGGCGGTCGCCGCCTCGGTGACCCCCGCCATGAGGAGGCCGAGCTTCTCCTCGGTGGCCTCCTCGGGGCGGACCTCGCCGACGATCCTGCCCTCGAACATCACCAGGATCCGGTCGGCGAGGCTCATCACCTCGTTCAGGTCAGCGGAGACGAGGAGGACCGCCATCCCCTGGTCGCGAGCTTCGACGATCCGCTTGTGGATGAACTCGATCGCCCCGATGTCCACCCCGCGGGTGGGCTGGGCGGCGATCAGGATCTTGGGCCTTCGGTGGAGCTCGCGGCCGACGATGATCTTCTGGGCGTTGCCACCGGAGTAGTGTCGGGCGGAGAGGTGGATGCTGCGGGGGCGGACGTCGTAGGTGTCTACCACCTCCCGGGCGTAGCGGTCGATCTCCAGGTCGCGGAAGAACCCGAGCCGGTCCACGAAGGGAGGCTTGTAGTGATCGCCGAGGATGACGTTGTCGCGGGTGGAGAAGTCGAGCACCAGGCCACGGGCGTTCCGGTCCTCGGGGATGTGGGAAACCCGGTGCTCCCGCACCCGACGGGCGTCGGGAACGGCAATCACCTCGCCCTCGTAGCGCACCGTTCCGCGGTAAGGCCTGAGCCCGGTGATCGCCTCCACCAGCTCGGTCTGGCCGTTGCCCTCGACGCCGGCGATGCCTACGATCTCGCCAGCGCGGACCTCGAGGCTGACCCCGTCCACCCGGGGCTTCTTGCCAGCCTCCTCGACCCGGAGGTCCTCGACCACGAGGAGCGGCTCGCCGGGGCTCGCGGGGCGCTTCTCCACGGTGAGGATCACCTCGCGGCCCACCATCATCCGGGCGAGCTCCTCGATCGAGGTCTTCGGGGTCTCCACCGTGCCCACCACCCGGCCGTCCCGGATGACGGTGACCCGGTCGGAGACCTCCATGACCTCGGCGAGCTTGTGGCTGATGAAGATCACGGTGTTGCCCCGGGCGACGAACTCCCGGAGGAAGCGGAAGAGCTCGGAGGCCTCCTGGGGGGTGAGCACCGCGGTGGGCTCGTCGAGGATCAGGATGCGGGCCTTGCGGTAGAGGGTTTTCAGGATCTCCACCCGCTGTTGCAGTCCCACGGGAAGGTCCTCGATCCGGGCGTCGAGGTCGAGCTCGAAGCCGATCTCTTTCAGAAGCGCGGCCACCTCGCGCCGGGCGGACTCGAGGTCGAGCCTCGGCCCCCGCCGGGGCTCGTTGCCGAGCACGATGTTCTCCAGCACGGTGAAGACCTCGACCAGCATGAAGTGCTGGTGCACCATGCCGATCCCGAGGCGGATCGCGTCCGCGGGCGAGTGAATCTCGGCCTTCTTCCCGCCCACGTAGATTTCGCCCGCGTCGGGCCGGACCATGCCGTAAACGATCTTCATAAGCGTGCTCTTGCCGGCGCCGTTCTCACCCACCACCGCGTGGACCTCGCCCCAGCGCACGTCGAAGCTGATGCAGTCGTTGGCGAGGACCAGGGGGTAGCGCTTGGTGATGCACTTGAGTTCGAGCGCGACCTCGGCCACGGCCCAAGTATAAAGCCGGGGCAGTTGCCCCGGCCCGGGTTCCGACGCGCGAGCCTAGCGCCCAGCGGGAACCTTGATCTCGCCCTTGACGATCTTCTGCTTCAGGAGCTCGAGCTTGGCCACCACCGCGGTGGGGATGAGGGCCTTGTTGTACTCGTCCAGCGCGTAGCCCACGCCGTTGTTCTTGAGGCTGAACTCGTGGACACCGCCGGTGAAGGTGCCCATGACCACCGACTTGATCACGTCGTAGGTGGCCACGTCCACCCGCTTCATCATCGAGGTCAGGCCGTGGTTCAGGGTCTCGGGGTTGTTGTCGGTGTCGCCGAGGTAGTTCTGGTTGGCGTCTACGCCGATGAAGAAGATCGGCCGGGTGTCGCCCTTGCAGGCCTTCTCGTAGGCAGGGTACTTGGGCACGTCCTTGAAGGGATCGCGGATGAACTTCACGCCCGCGGGCAGCTCGGAGGCCTTGAGGCACTTCTTCTGCTTGACGAAGTCGATGAGCCCGAGGCCCGAGGCGCCGGAGGCGTGGTAGATGATGTCGGCGCCCTGCGAGGTCTGGGCGGCGGCGATCTCCTTGGCCTTACCGGGGTCGTTCCAGGCCTGCGGGGTGTTGCCCACGTAGTTCACCAGGACCTTGCACTGGATGCCGTCCTCCTGGCAGGCGTACTCAACCCCGGCCCGGTAGCCGGCCTCGAACTTGTGGATGAGGGGGATGTCCATACCGCCGATGAAGCCCACCACCCCGGTCTGGGTGAGCTTGCCGGCGATGTAGCCGACCAGGAAGCTCCCCTCCTGCTCGCGGAAGATGAGGCTCGCGACGTTGTCCTTCTCCGGGCTCACCGAGTCGATCACCGCGAACTTCACGTCCTTGAACTCCTTGGCGGTGGCGGTAATCGCGGGCTCGTTGGCGAAGCCCACGCCGATCACCAGGTCGAAGCCCTCTTCGGCGAAGGCCCGGATGCCTTGGCCGACCTGGCTGGGGTCGTTGGGCTCGAAGTCGTAGAGCTCGATGCCAAAGTCCTTCTTGGCCCGGAGCGCCCCTTCCCAGGCCATCTGGTTGAAGCTGCGGTCGTTCTTGCCGCCGGCGTCGAAGGCGATGCCCACCCGGACTTGGGCGAGACCCAAGCCGGCGAAGACCAAGGCGGCGAGACTGAGGGTTACCCAACGTTTCATAAACCTCTCCTCCTTTCGGCACACGTGGCGTTCACGCCAGACCGCATTATAGCCGCTATAGTGGACGCGATGGGTCGCCTGCTCGCGGCCGTCCTGCTCCTGCTCGCCGGCGCCGCCGCCCTCCTCGTCCCCTACCAGGGGGGGCCGCGGGTCACCCTCTCGGGCACGGTGCTCAAAAACCCCAAGCCGGCACCGGACTTCACCCTCTACACCGCCGGAAACCGGCCCTTCTCCATGCACGAGCTCCGGGGCCAGGTGGTCCTTCTCTTCTTCGGCTACACCCACTGCCCCGACATCTGCCCCATGACGATGTACCGCCTGGGCGAGATCTACCGGGCCCTCGGCCGCCCCAAGGACCTCCGGGTGCTGATGATCACCGTGGACCCCGAGCGCGACGACCCCGATACCACCGACCGCTACGCCAAGCTCTTCGACCCGAGCTTCGTCGGGCTCTCGGGGAGCCCGGAGGCGATCGCCGAGGTGGCGGCGAAGTACTACGTCTACTCGAAGCGGGACGAGCGAGGCTTCATCGACCACACCGCGACCGTCACCCTGGTGGACTCCAAGGGGATGATCCGCATCTACTACGGTCAGGAGGACCTCGACCAGGTCGAGCGGGTGGTTGAGGACCTGCGCTTCATCCTGGCGAACGGGGGGAGCTTTTGAAGCGGGCCCTAGGGCTTTTCCTCTTGCTCCTCCCCGCCCTCGCCCACACCTCGGACCTCGAGGTGGACCACATCCGGATCCTGACCGGGAGGGAAGGCACCTTCCTCGAGCTCCAGGTGAGCTACCCCCTAAACGACACCCTCTGGCTCAAGGTGGTCCGCACCGACCGCTCCCGGGGCGTCTTCGAGGCCCGAGCCGAGGGCGGCTACCGCGAGGTGGAGGCGGTTCCCATCCCCCACGGGGTGAGCAACTTCGGCCTCCAAACCCCCTACCGCATCCGGCTGGTGGGGGGAAGCTACAAGCCCGGCGAGGAGGTGCCGGTGACCCTGCTCTTCCCCGCCGGCGCCCTCCTCACCCTGCCGGCGACGGTAGAGGCGATCCGCTCCCCGCCCTATCCGCTCTTTTTGGGCCTCGCCGCCCTCGCGTCCCTCGCCCTTTTCGCTACCCTGGCCATCCGAAGGCGGCGAGGAGCTCGGCGACCTGTCCGTGCTCGATGAGGAAGGCGTCGTGCCCGTGGGGGCTTCGGATCTCGGCGTACTCGGCGCCGGCGAGCTCGGCGAGCCTCTTCACCTCGGCCGCGGGGTAGAGCAGGTCGGTGTCGATGCCCACGAAGAGCGCGGGGACGTCCCGTAGCCGCGCCAGCGCCGCCGCCAGCCCCCCGCGCCCCCGGCCGACGTCGTGGGCGTCCATGGCGTCGAGCAGGGTGAGGTAGGTGTTGGCGTCGAAGCGCTCCAGGAAGCGCCGGCCGTGGTAGTCGAGGTAGGCGGGGCCCCGCTCGGGCTCGGCGCCGAAGCGGAGCTCGAAGCTCTCGGGATGGCGGTAGCTGACCATGGCGATTGCCCGGGCGAGGGCGAGCCCTTCGGGCTGGTTTTGGTAGTGGCCGCTTGCGAAGCCCGGGTCGCTTAGGACTGCCCGCCGGCCGAGCTCGGAGAGCGCCCGGGCCCAGGGCCCGTGGCGGCCGGGAGCGGCGATCACCACGAGCGAGCGGACCCGCTCGGGGTACATGAGGGCAAACTCCAGCGCCAGCATGCCCCCCATGCTGCCGCCGATCGCGTCCACCTCCCGGATGCCGAGCAGGTCCATAAGCGCCGCTTGGGCCCGGACCATGTCGCGGATCGTGACCCGGGGAAAGCGGGGGCCATAGGGCCGGCCGTCCGGCGCCGGGCTTTTCGGGCCGGTGCTGCCGTAGCAGGAGCCGAGGACGTTCGCCGCCACCACGAAGCGGCGCTCGGTGTCGATCGCCCCGCCCGGGGCCACCACCGGGTTCCACCAGCCGCGGCGGCCGAACGCCCGTTCAAGCGGGCTGAGCCGGGAGAACGTCGCGTCGTCGTAGGTGCCGGCGACGTGGGCCGATCCGGAGAGGGCGTGGAAGACGAGCACCGCGTTCGGGGCGGGGCGGCCGTAGGTCTCGTAGCGGAGGTCCACGTGGGGAAGGCGGCCGCCGAGCTCGAGCGCCATCCCCTCGGGGAAGACCCGGGCGGTCCGGGGCACGGGCGGGGGCACCTCGGGCCCCGCGGGCTCGGGCACCAACAGGAGCGCCTCGTGCTCCCCCCACTCCTCGTAGACGAGCGTCCCCATCGCTAGTCCTCCAGCGCCTGGTCGAAATCGGCCTTCAGGTCCTCGAG